>JALHSV010000470.1 GCA_022865525.1 Thermodesulfovibrionales bacterium | reverse complement strand
GCTGCATATATCCTGTTCGGACCTCCCCAGACACCGATAATAAGGAACATAGGGATCAGCATTGCCTCCCAGAAAAGGTAAAAGAGGAAAAAGTCGAGGGAACAGAACACACCGATCATGAATGAGGTCGTAAGAAGTATCGAGATGTAAAACTCTTTGACCTTTTTGGTTATCGATTCCCATGATATGAGGACACACAGGATCGAGGTCAGCGTTGAGAGGAGGACAAGCAGGATGCTGATCCCGTCCACTCCGAGGAAATAATGGATATTCCAGTTGGGTATCCAGCTATGCAGCTCGGCGAACTGCATTTTATGCGTCGTCTTGTCAAACTCCGTGAAAAGGGGGATCGACAAAAGGAATGTTGCGATGCTCGTTCCGAGGGCAATGCATTTGGTAAGCAGTTCCCATGACCTTCTGGTAATAAGTATGAGAAGGGCACCAAGCATGGGCAGGAATATGAGTCCGCTCAGAATCGGATAACTCAAGTGATTCATGATTACCTGCTGTTCCATGGTTCTCCTATCTCAATAAAAGTACCAGCGCGATGATGAAAACCGCACCGGCAGCCATAAAGATTCCATAATGCTCTACCAGACCTGTCTGAATCTTCCGCAAGCTCTGGCTGAACCTTCCTATCGCCCCTGGCACTCCGTTTACAATCCCTTCGATGATCTTAGCATCGGTTATTGCAACGAGAATATTGCTCGCAATCCACATGGTCGGCTTAATAATGGTATAGTGATACAGCTCGTCAATATAGTACTTATTGTAGAGGATGTTATACAAACCCTTGAATGTCTTTGCTATCCGGTCAGGCAAGTCTGTTTTCCTGAGATACAGGAACGCCGCAAGTGCTATTCCAATAAGCGCTATAGTCGTTGACAACCCCATAACAGCCCATTCCTCAGCATGAGTTCCGTGGAATTCAGGATGTCCGACCACCGGCTTCAGAAATTCAGCAAAGTGCGCACCTCCACCCAGTATAGGCGGAATGCCGATCCACCCGGCTGCAACTGCCCCTGCCGCAAGGAACATCAGCGGCACGGTCATAATCTTCGGTGATTCATGAAAGCGGTGTTCTCCGTGATGGGTATCATGGCCAGAACCATGACTTGCACCATGTCCATCCTGTTCAGCATGATGAACAGCGCGGTTTGTTCCATGGAATGTCAGGAAGATCAGCCTGAACGTATAAAATGGCGTAAGGAAAGCAACCGCCGTACCCATGAGCCACACCAGCTTTCCGACGCTGGAATGGGAAGCATAGGCAGACCAGATGATTTCGTCCTTACTGAAAAATCCGGAGAATCCGGGGACGCCTGCGGCACTCAATGCCGCGAGGATAAATACGGCATACGTAATTGGCATATATTTTTTCAGCCCGCCCATTTCCTGAATATCATTCGTGTGGACTGCATGGATGACACTGCCTGCCGCGAGGAAGAGAAGGGCCTTAAAGAACGCGTGAGTGTACAGATGGAAGATTCCGGCAGCATACGCACCAACACCGCAGGCAAGGAACATCAGCCCAAGGTGACTGCAGGTTGAATACGCAATGATCCTCTTTATGTCATTCTGTGTGATCGCAATCGTGGCAGCGAAGAGAGCCGTTGTTGCGCCGACAATTGCGACAGTATTCATCGCAACTTCGGAAAGATTAAAAATAGGGCTGCACCGGGCGACCAGGAATACTCCGGCCGTAACCATCGTGGCAGCGTGGATCAATGCGCTGACCGGTGTCGGGCCTTCCATTGCATCAGGCAGCCAGACATGAAGCGGAATCTGCGCTGATTTCCCGATCGAACCGCAGAAAAGAAGGAGCGCAACGAGGGTTGGGAGGTCAACATTCCACCCCAGGAAATTCACCCTTTGGCCTATCATCACAGAAACATTGGGAAAAACATCCGAGTAATGGAGGGTGCCAAAGGTAAGAAAGATCATGAAAACACCGATACCGAATCCAAAATCTCCGAACCGGTTTACGATAAATGCCTTCTTACCGGCATCCGCCGCTGATTTCTTATTAAAGTAATATCCGATGAGGAAGTAGGAGCAGAGACCGACCCCTTCCCATCCGAAGTAGAGCTGGAGGAAGTTATTGCCGATGACCAGCATAAGCATGCAGAAGGTAAAGAGATTCATGTACGCAAAGAACCGGTAGTAGCCTGTGTCTCCGTGCATGTAACCGATAGCATAAATATGTATGAGCGTGGCACACGTGGTGACAACAATGAGCATGACTGCGGTCAGCGGATCGATGAGGAAGCCGACAGAAACTTTAAAAGTCCCGGATACGATCCATGAATATAAGTCCGCATTAATGATCTTCCCTGCCATGACATCCCGCAGGGCAAAGAGTGAGCACACCCATGATCCTGCGACAGAAAGAACTGCAGGCCAGTGCGCCTTGTATCGGGTTACCTCTTTCCCGAGCAGGAGATTGATGATAAATCCCGCCAGTGGCAGAAACGGAATCAATATATGGTAAAATTGCAGTTCCATGCTATCGTATCCTCATAAAATTTTTCACTTCTGATGCCTCATGTTTCATCTGCATCATCCCTGCATTTCCTTCATGTCATCCACGTGGGCCGTCGCCTTGTTTCTGAATAGGGCGATGACGATCGCAAGACCAATCGCAGCTTCGGCGGCTGCCACGGCGATCACGAAGAAAGCCAGGATCTGGCCTCTCATGTCCTGGAGGTAATGACTCATTGCTATGAGATTGATGTTGACAGCGTTCAGCATCAACTCTATCGACATGAACATAAGGATGATATTCCTTCTTGACAGAAATCCGAAGACCCCGATCGAAAAGACGATTATGCTGAGCGCCATATACCAGCTTAACGGAACCATTACCCTTTCAGCCTCCTTTTGGCGAGCACTATCGCGCCAATGATTGCAACAAGCAGTATCAATGACGCCACTTCAAAGGGATAGAGAAATTCTGTATACAATATCTTCCCCAAGACAACAGTATGGGTTTCCTGCTTTATAAGATCGACGGTGTAAATGCCCGGCGGCGCAGCGACGAACGACCGGATTGACATGAGAACAACCACAAGGAGCGCTGCTGCGAATGCAAAACCTGTTGCCCCGGCGCCGATAAATCTGCCTATTTTCATTTCTTCCCGGATATTCACAAGAAGCACAGCGAAGAGGAACAATACCAGGATAGCCCCTGCATACACAATCACCTGAACAGCAGCCAGGAACTCTGCATTGAGAAAGAGGTACAAGCTTGCGATGTGGAAAAACAGCAGGAGCATCCAGGCAACGCTGTGAATCGGGTTCTTCCTCGTAATGACAAGGAGTGAGAGAACCGTGATTGCGAACGCAAAATACCCAAAGAATGCCTGTTGAATCATGGCTTTTTCCCTCGAGATACTGCCTGGCCTGATGGAGTACCGAAATCCTCAGACATCGGCCGCCAGAATTTCCTGAAATATTCATCCCCCTTCGTGCCGGGCATATATTTATCCCAGCTTGCAAGGAGCATCTCCTTTTTCAGAAGCAGGTCTTCCTTCCTGTATACAGAGTATTCATAATTTTCCGTGAGCACGATTGCACCGTACGGGCATGCCTCCACACAGAATCCGCAATAGATGCACCGCAGGATATCGACCTCGTATTTTTCCACCTGTCCTTTTGCCCGGGTGATGCTTATACACTGTGACGGACAGATCGTTGCGCAGAGTCCGCAGCCGACACACTTGGCCTGACCCTGACTTTTTGCAAGGGCATGCTGTCCCCTGAAGCCGGGAGCTATATGCCTTCTTTCCTTGGGATACTGAATCGTGACGGCATGGGAGAACATTTTCCGGAGAGTCAGGGCCATGCCCTGGAATATCTCGATGAAGGTAAATCTTTTTACGATCTCCCGAACAGTCACTTTCCACTCCCCTTTGCTAAAGCGTGCATACGGAAGACATCATTATTGGAAAATCTCCCCTTGCCCCTCTTTACCAAAGAGGGGTACATTCCCTCCCTTTGGCAAAGGGAGGTTAGGAGGGATTTTATAATCAATGTCTTCATATTTACGACCAAATTCTTATAAGATAAGCTTCACGAAAGCTGTTATTACAATATTCGCCAGTGCTATCGGAATGAGTATCTTCCAGCCGATTTTCATGAGCTGGTCATACCGGTATCTCGGCACTGTTGCCCTTATCCAATAATAGAAAAAGATGAATGCATAGACTTTTATCAGATACCAAACGATACCGGGCACAAAGTTCAGGAACGGCAGTACCTTTGTTACATACCACGGCAGCGTCCATCCTCCAAGGAAACAAACTGCTGCGATTGAGGCCATAATGAACATTGCGATATATTCGCCGAGGAAAAATAATGCAAACCTGAATCCGCTGTATTCAGTAAAGTATCCTGCAACCAGCTCGCTTTCCGCCTCGGCCATGTCAAAAGGTGTCCTGTTCGTCTCGGCAATTGCTGAAATCGAAAAGACGATGAAGGCCACGAACTGAGGGATCGCATACATGCCGAAAACAGACTCATGCTGCGCCTTAACAATATCAGACAGGCTCAAT
>JALHSV010000469.1 GCA_022865525.1 Thermodesulfovibrionales bacterium | reverse complement strand
TGTTCAAGGTGACATCCTTGATAGGTTTTACACTGGCCTGAAGCCAGCCGCCACTGGTCATTATGGCATGTCCTTTTGCGTTGAATGCGCCAAAATTACCAGAAAGACCGTTATGGAAATACTCGAAGCCAAGACCCTGCCCCATGTAAGCTTCACCCATTATCTCAACGATACTGACAGGAATTTTCACTTCAAGGGCTGCTACATACGGGGTAACATCATTGTCGCCAGCTTCTCCGTTTCTCACGGCACCGCCGAGAGCAAAATACGATTTCTGTTCGCTAAAAAGAGGCACAGAGTAGGAAACTTTTCCACCAATCCAGGGCATATTGAGTTGGGTGTTGACCGTAGAAGGAGCACCTGCGTCGTCATCTGTCCATTTGCCGCGGTAAGCGGTAACAAGCCCTTCAAATCCAGCCCCGAGTTTTTGCTTGAGTGTCACCTGGGGCACTCTGTTCCAAAGGTTTCCATTATAACCCATGATCGCAAAATCAACGGTTGTCGGATTCAGGGAAGCAATCTGGTTCCAGTCCTGACCGACTCTGATTAATGTTCCCTCTTTTTCGAACTCTGTATAAGCCAGACGGATTCTCAACTGTCCATTACTTGAAGGGTCAGAACCATAGAAGTCGGATTCAAAGCGGCCACGGGGTGTCCAGCCATTCAATGCGGGTCCCTCAATTGCGATGCCCAACCGTGTATCACGGACGTTGAAAGTTGTTCTGTCCTCACCGTTTGCATTCTTAGGAACATACAAAATAAAATCTTCTCTGCCCATGTTGTTGGTATCATAAATACCATCAAACTTAAGCTTCCCGTAGATTTTAATGTTGTATTTAGAAGTTACCTTTACCTCCGGAGCTGCAGCCGGTGCTGCAGGAGCAACCTGTTTGCCCTGCATATCTTTGATCGAATTCTGCAGGGACTCGATCTGCTTCTTCTGCTCATCCACCTGTTTCATCAGCTTTTCGAGCTGACCCTGCACGTCGGTCACCGTAGACTGAGCGAATACGGCACCTGACAGCAGAGAAATGAGAATACATGCCAGAAACCCTCGTACAAAAACCTTCATAAACCCCTCCTTATTAAAAAAGATTGTAATGATGTGTGTCGAGTTTATATTTCCTTTTAAAAAATTTCAATCTTTTTTTAAAGACCTTACATCTCAAGAAGCACTTTTATTGAATCTTCATCAGAAGATACCTTGCTGAACCCCATTTTTTCAGCGCGGTAAAGCATCCTCGCATTCACCTGCAAAATTTCCATCCACATCTTCTTGATCCCAAATTCTTTCGCAATCTTCAAACAGTGCAGGCAGAGGGCTTTGCCGATACCCTGTCCCTGCCAGGGATCTCCCACCACAACAGCCATCTCCGCATTCTCCTGATCGGGTAGTTTGCTCATCCGCACCTCACCGATTATCCGGTCCAGTCCATTGTCCCTTACAATAGCCACAAAAGAGATCTCGCGGTCATAATCAACGTGACAGTACCTTGTCAACTGTTCGTGGGTCATCTCAGACATCTTGCGGAAAAACCGCATCATAAGAGTCTGTTCAGAGGACGTCTTCAGCAATTCTTCCATGAGGGGTTCGTCTTCCGGACGAATGGGCCTGATGACGGCAGCAGGACCCTCTCTCAATTTGAAAACATCGATGTATTGATCGGGATAGGGGCAGATGGAAAGGTGGGGAGGACAGAAGTCCCCGCTGACAGGCACAAAACCTTCAAGGATGTCTGCCTCGAGCAGGATATTTGCATCCAGCACAAAGCTGTCTTCACTCGATACAAAGAAGGGATTGATATCGATCTCCTTGATATGCGGGAAATGGATGATCAGATGCGAAAACCGAACAAGGACTTCTTCAAGATACCGAAGGGTGCTTTCAAAATCTACCTGCCGGAGGAGATACCGGTAAATCTTTGTCTCATTCATCATACGTCGTGCCAATGTCTGGTTAAGGGGCGGAAGGCCGACGGCATAATCCTCGACTGCCTCAAGAAGCGCCCCGCCGATTCCGAATACTATGACCGACCCGAACGTGGGGTCTTTCTTGGCGCCGATTACGAGTTCAAAGCCATTTTTTAATACCA
>JALHSV010000468.1 GCA_022865525.1 Thermodesulfovibrionales bacterium | reverse complement strand
TTCTTGCGGTGGAGGTTGAGAAATTAATGAAGCGGCGGAAGGCTTATGAGAATGCTTATTAAGGCTGGGCATTTAGTACTGGTTACCGTTGAAAGGCAGAGCATAAATATGGCATTGGACTATTTCAAGAGAGAAACATAAAATAAAGATCTAATAAAATAAGGAACACGGAGGATTCTATGACTAAAGGCAAAGCAAGGAATTTAATTCTATTCGGGTTTATTTTTTTAATACTGCCACTTTTATTTTCTGTTTTGAATTTATATACCGACTGGCTCTTTTTCACAGAAACAGGATACACATCCGTTTTTATTAAGACGCTCTCCACGAAGATCGGCACAGGTCTGTCTTTCGGCATAGCCTTTTTGTTCTTTATTCTGGTGAATATAACCATCGCAAACAGGATTAATTTCCCGCAGACAGATATATCTGTAATCGAAGGCGTCATCAATCCATTTAGAGCGGGCGGTATCGAAAGGGTCATCAAGCCCCTTACCATAATTGCCGGAGTTGTTATGTCAATCTTTGCAGCGCAGTGGGGCGCATTGAGGTGGGAAGACTTCCTGCTCTTTAAAAATAGCCTGGCTATGGGAACCAATGACCCCTTATTGGCCAAAGACATCGGATTTTATCTGTTCAGGCTTCCTTTTATAGAGACGCTTAATGGCTTTGCAGGTTTTACCTTGCTATTAACAATAATAGCGGTGGCTGCAAACTATTTTTTTAGAGGCGGTATATTTATCGCAGAGAGGATAATATCTATCGATAGCAAAGTAAAAAAACATATCGGCATCCTTGCAGGACTCGTAATCCTTAATATCGGATTCGGCTTTTACCTCGATACATTCAGGCTTCTGTTCTCAGAACATGGCGCAGTCTTCGGCGCAGGGTATAGCGATATCCATGCAAAACTCTTTTTTTACAGGATACTTATATTCATCACGCCTTTAGCAGGTATTGTCTTTATTGCAGGGATAGTAAGAGGCTCACGGAGACTGACATTCCTCCCGCCTGTCCTGGTTTTAGCAGTGTATATTATCGGGATTGTGGCATATCCATATGTTCTTCAGAAATTCAAGGTCGCACCGAATGAGCTTGCCCTTGAGTCCCCATTTATAGAACAAAACATAAAATTTACAAGACTGGGCTATAACCTTGACAAGATAGAGGTAAGGCCATTTGATGTGGACTATAATCTGTCGGGTAAGGACATAGAAAAAAATGATGCCACGATTAAGAATATAAGATTATGGGATCATAGCCCACTTCTGAGAACATACAGCCAGCTGCAGCAGATAAGGACATACTATAAATTTGCGGATGTTGATAATGACAGGTATGCCATAAACGGCGAATATATGCAGGTGATGCTCGCTCCGCGGGAGCTTTCATATAATGACCTTCCGAGCAAGAACTGGATAAACGAGAGGCTGATATTCACCCATGGAAATGGCATAACATTGGGACCTGTCAGCAGGATAAGCAGGGAAGGGCTTCCTGAATTCATGATAAAGGATATCCCGCCTGTAAGCCAATCTGACCTTAAGGTTACAAGGCCGGAGATCTAC
>JALHSV010000467.1 GCA_022865525.1 Thermodesulfovibrionales bacterium | reverse complement strand
GTGATTAACATGTTTTTTGACCATATCCTCGTTATGGACAAAAGAGAGGAGATTAAGCTGAACAGGCTCTCACTGTTAAAGGAGATATGGATGACAGTTTCGACTATCGCTGATTTCTCAAGGCTTTCAACGAATTAGAGTCTGTCCGTAAACTCTTATTTTGTCATTGTCCGGCTTGACCGGACAATCCAGAACCTATTAAAAAAAACTGGATTCCCCGATCAAGTCAGGGAATGACAGCTTGTGTAAGGCGTACTGTATGGACAGACTCGCATTAGGGGAATCATAAATCAACTGCTCATGCCGTTCTTTCGGTTAATCCATCGTGATCAATAACGATGTGTATATGGGCATTCCCGCATGGTTACGAACTTCCCGCTTTTATCGGGTAAAAAGGTAAAATAAATAGTGGCCAATGCTCTGCGGTTTGCAGCATTACAGAACAGGGATTTCAGGCTTTTCTGGTATGGACAGCTCGTCTCGCTCTCCGGTACGTGGATGCAGTCGGTTGCGCAGGGATGGCTCGTATACAGTCTTACAAAATCACCATTTTACCTTGGTCTTGTTGCAGCATGCGGTACGCTGCCGATCCTTCTTTTCACCCTTGCTGGAGGCATCGTAGCGGACCGATTTAGAAAAAGAAATTTACTGCTGCTCACACAAGCTTTATCAATTGTCCCTGCCCTGTCCCTTGGCATCCTAACAGACATAAAGATCATCGCAGTCTGGCAGGTTGCCCTGTTTGCCGCGGTTCTCGGCACAGTCAATGCCTTTGATGTGCCTGCACGGCAATCATTCATTTTCGAAATGGTCGGAAAAAACAATCTCACGAATGCCATTGCCCTGAATTCTGCTGCCTTTCATGGCGCACGCATGATTGGTCCGGTTATAGCAGGTATGACTATAGCCTCCTTGGGGCTTCCCGCCTGTTTTTATCTGAATGCACTCAGCTTCATTGCGGTCATAATAGCCCTCTCAAAGATACGTGTGAAAGGCGAAGTTAATAAAACATCGAAAGGCATGGTTAAAGATTTCATCGAGGGCATACACTATATGAAAAGCCAGTCCGGTGTTTTTCAGATTATCATGCTTGTCGCGATATTCAGCCTTCTCGGTATGCCGTTTATAACCCTGCTTCCTGTTTTCGCGGCAGAGATATTCCATAGGGGGCCGGATGGGTTCGGACTTATGGTTGGTGCTACGGGAGCGGGTGCCCTGGCAGCTGCCGTATTCCTCGCATTCAGGGGTGATATTAAGGAAAAAACAAAGTTCATGTCTTTTGCTGCTCTCTCTTTTTCGATCCTGCTTTTTGTTTTTTCGTTCACGAACTATTTCTCTGTCGCTATCGGCATATTAGTGTTCATAGGGTGGAGTCTGGTCAGTTTTTTTGCGGTCGCCAATAGTTATATCCAGCTTTCGGTACCAGATAACTTGAGAGGGCGCGCGATGAGTGTCTACGCATTCGTATTCCTGGGCACTGCTCCTATAGGGAATTCAATCATCGGCACGGCAGCAAGTACTGTTGGCACAACCAGCACCGTCGGGATGATAGCTGTTGTCTGCTTCATTACCTCGATAATCTTCTGTAGAAAAATATGCAAAAGTCAGTAATATAGGGACGGAATGAAGATCCTTGCCATAGAGACATCGACACTGATCGGAGGGATAGCGATTCTTGATGACTCATCAGGCCTGATTGCCGAAGCGAAGCTCAATGTAAAATCCACCCATTCGGAGAGGCTCATGACAGAGATTGCCCATGCGCTGGAAAAGGCTTCAATTCTGCCGGATGATATTGATGCCTTTGCTGTGTCCATAGGTCCGGGGTCTTTTACGGGACTGAGAATAGGGTTAAGCACGGTGAAGGGTTTTTCATATGCGACGGGCAAACCGATCGTTGCGGTGCCGACTCTCGAAGCACTGTCATGGAATTTCCCCTACTGCCGATATCCTGTCTGTACTATGCTCGATGCGAGAAAAAAAGAGGTTTATGCTGCAGTATTTAAGTGGGAAGGAGAGGAATTCAGAAGAATGATTGATGAGGTACCGATAAGAGTAGAAAGATTGCTCGAATACATGGGAGAGAAGGGGGGGATTTTCTATGGAAAAATTATCTTTACCGGTGAAGGCGCTCTTCTCCACCGAGAGACGATAATCAATAGACTGGGTGAAAGGGCTGTCTTCCCTCCAGCCGACAAGATGATCCCTTCACCGGCCAATGTGGCATATCTTGGTTTACAGAAAGCATTAAAAGGTGAGTTTTCAGAGCCTGTTAGTCTTGTCCCCTTTTACGTCCGAAAATCTGAAGCAGAAATAAAAAAGGATGGCTGAATTCATCATCCGTGAAATGCAGGAGAGTGATATTCCTGCAATAATGGAGATTGAGCGTTCTTCATTCACTACCCCCTGGTCTGAAATCTCTTTCCTGAATGAAATCTGCAAAAAATATGGTATATCAAAAGTTTCCGTATTTGATGGGAAACTCATTGGATACAGCTGTGTCAATTATGTGTTGCATGAGTCACATATTTTAAATCTTGCAGTGCATCAGGACTTCAGGAAACGTGGCGTCGGGACGATCTTAATGAATGAAATGATAAGGGAGTTGAAAATGAAAGGGTGTGTTTTCATGTATCTTGAAGTCAGGGTTTCCAATACCGGTGCTCAGGCGTTTTATGAGCGGTTCGGGTTTACCGCTGAAAGCAGAAGGAAAAAATACTATGCTCATCCGGATGAGGACGCTCTCCTGATGATGGGAAGAATTTGACTATATCCATACTCCCTCAAGGTTATGCCCGCATTTGAAGCATT
>JALHSV010000466.1 GCA_022865525.1 Thermodesulfovibrionales bacterium | reverse complement strand
TAAAGCAGGAAGAACGTAAGGAGAAAGAGTGTCAACTCAGTGCATCCCCGGCGCCGTGCCCGGGGTTCCTCTTTTCATGAAGAATGCAAACGGCAGCACACATATCATTATTATACAGACAAGGAAGAATGCATCGTTGAATGCCATCATCGATGCCTGTCTGAGGAGCTCCCTGTACATCATTCCGAGTCCTCCGTAATTCGAAGTGAAATCTCCAAATCCCCGGTACTGTAATAACTGGGAACTTTGCTCGGAGAAAAGCTGATAGGCCCTGTCAAATGGGGTAAGATGCTCGACAAGATGGTTCTGATGGAACTGCGCCCGGCGTGACAACATGGTAGTCACAAATGCAACCCCGAAACTCCCCCCAAGGTTCCTCAGGAGGTTGTATATAGCTGAGGCATTCCCCATATCCTCTTTTTTTATTCCGGACATGGTCATAGTAGTAAGAGGGATGAAGAAAAAACCCATTCCTATACCGAGAACAATTCTTGGCCATATAATGGTATTGAAATCGGCATGGAGATTGAAATTCGACATGAGATATGTTGCATAGGCATTCACAATAAGGCCAAAAGCTAAAAGAAATTTTGGATTCATTTTATTGACGAGACTTCCTGCAATGGGCAGGGCTATCATCGTTGCAATTCCACCCGGGCCCAAAACCAGCCCTGCAAGATATGCAGTATATCCCATGAGCGTCTGGAGATAGATAGGGAGAAGTACAATACTGGCAAAGAGGTTGAAAAAACCCAGGAACATGATGATATTCCCCGTACTAAAGGTCATATTTTTAAATGCCCTGAGATTTACTATGGGATGCTCTGAAAAGAGTTCCACGAATATAAAGGAAACCAGTGATACAGATGAAATAATACTCAACCACACAATTAAGTTCGATGAAAACCAGTTTTCCTGCTGTCCTTTGTCAAGGACGATCTGAAGACAACCCAATCCAAGCACAAGAAGAGCAAGCCCCCAGTAATCAATTTTCATCTTAACTTTCTTCATGTAGGGCGGATCTGTTATGAACAATACCGTGAGGAGAATGGATAGTATTCCGATCGGGACATTGATGAAGAATATCCAGTGCCATGACCAGTTATCAGTAATCCATCCACCAAGGAGCGGGCCGACAATGGGACCAAACATAATCCCCATACCGAAGATAGCCATCGCCATCCCGTGCTGACGGGGAGGGAATGTCTCAAGCAGGATCGACTGTGAAATAGGCTGAAGGGCTCCGCCGCCGATTCCCTGAAGTACTCTGAAGAATATCAGGCTCTGGAGATTCCATGCTGAACCGCAGAGAAACGAGCTTATGGTAAATATGACTATGGAAATGATCAGATAGCGTTTTCTGCCGAAAACCTTGCTCAACCATCCTGTCATAGGAATGATCACCGCATTCGATACAAGGTATGAAGTGATGGACCACGTCGATTCATCTATGCCTGCCGAGAGGCTTCCACGGATATGATCAAGGGCAACATTGACAATGGATATATCGATGATTTCGATGAGCGTGGGGAGCATTACGGTGAGAGCAACAATCCATTTATTCATAAAAACTTATAGGGGTCGAGGATCCAAGGGTTCCAGGGTTCAAGTGTCATATAAAATCCTTACATCCTTCACTTGAATCCTTGGCCCCTCGAATCCTTGAACCCTTTATTCTTTTATTCTTTTACCAGAATGGTCGATACTACAGACATGCCGATCCTGAGAACATGTTCTGTGTCAGTTTCTTTATCAAGAACGATCTTAATCGGTATCCTCTGGACAACCTTCACATAATTCCCCGTTGCATTTTCCGGGGGAAAGAGGGAAAACATTGCTCCTGTGCCGGACATAATGCTCTCAATCTTTCCGGTAAATTTTTTCCCAGGATAGGTATCTATGGTAAATTTCACCTTCTGTCCGGGGCGAACCGTCTCAAGCTGGGTCTCCTTATAGTTTGCAGTTACCCAAATATCATTTAGTGCAACAACTGCCATGAGCGGTTGAGCAACTTCTATCTGGTTTCCGACTTCAACGGATTTCCTGGTTATGTAGCCATCTGCGGGAGCATAAATCTTTGTGTATCCATAACTGAGTTGGGCAGCAGCTAATTTGGCTTCTTTTTCCCCGATTACGGAAAGCTGCGATGCCCGTAATGCCTCCGCCTGTTTGACGACAGATGCCTGAGTCTCAAGTGCTTTTTCTGCCTGTTTCAGTTGCTCTTGAGCCGCCTTCGCCTGAGCGAGGGTCACGGTATACGCTGTTTGTGTTTTTTCGTATCTGTCCTTCGAAATAGTATCGAGCTTGTAGAGATTCTCTGC
>JALHSV010000465.1 GCA_022865525.1 Thermodesulfovibrionales bacterium | reverse complement strand
ATTCTGAGCAGCGCGAAGAATCTTGTATTTTCATGCTGTTACGAGATCCTTCACGGAGCCTGTCCTGAGTGTAACGAACAGATTCTTCGCTGCGCTCAGAATGACAAAGCGAAGGGTTCAGGATGACCATTATAATTGCCGGGTTAATAATAACCCCTCCAGCTATGCTTGATATATTTTATATCATGATGTGATATAATTTCTATCATGAAAGATAAAAGTTCATATAAACAAAGGTGGCTTGCTGACAGAATGCGTGAGGCTGTGGAATTTTCTCCTGTGACTGTCCTCTCAGGCGCACGTCAGACAGGGAAAAGCACCCTTCTCAGAAATGAATCCCCTTTCAGGGAATGGCACTATGTATCTTTTGACGACCTTGATATATTGGCGCTTGCTTCAAAACGCCCTGATGAAATCCTGAATATATCTAAAAACATAATTATTGATGAGGCCCAGAGGTCTCCGGACTTTATGCATGCGGTAAAAAGGGCAGTGGACAGAGACAGATCGAGGAGGATAATCTTATCAGGTTCAGCAAATATGCTTCTTATGAGACGCCTCTCCGAAAGTCTTGCTGGAAGGGCGGTATATTTCAGCTTAATGCCTTTTTCACTGGGGGAACTGCATGAAAAAAAGAATAAATGGTTTGCACAGTTTCTTGAAAAAGGAACCCTTACTCGCATAACGAACTATGATGTCCCTAAAATGTCGCAGCAAGAAATTCTATTTAACCTGTTCAGGGGTTTTTTACCACCGGTTGCATTTCTGAAGAAAGAAAGTAATATCGCGATGTGGTGGCAGGGGTATATAAAAACATATCTTGAAAGAGATCTGCGTGACATTTCTGTGATATCATATCTTCCCGACTTTAGAAAAATTATGGAAATCCTTTCTATGAGGACCGGTTCACTTCTGAAGCAGAGCGAAATCTCACGTGATGTTTCATTATCACAGGCCACTGCCGGAAGATACATCAATATTCTTGAGGAGACAAACCTTTTTTTGAAGATAAGGCCATACTCAAAAAATATTTCCAAAAGACTCATAAAATCACCAAAAATATTTGTTGTCGACACGGGGCTTGCAGCCTCACTCGCCGGATTTAGCTCTTCTGTTTCATTATCACAGCAGTTTAAAGGGGCGATGCTTGAGGCCTGTGTATGTCTTAACCTCATATCAGCAGCATCCCTGCTGGACGGAAAGGTATTATATTTCAGGACGCAGGGAGGTAAAGAGAAAGAGGTAGATTTTATCTTTGAAAAAGGAGATAAGATAGTCGGGATAGAGGTAAAACTGTCTGATTCCATATCTGCAAAGGACATGGAAAGTCTTCTGTTCCTTAAAGACCTGACCAATCGTTTTACCGGTGGACTGATTATTTATACAGGCACAGAGATAAAACAGATGGGGGAAAACATATTCGCTGTGCCCATTAATATGTTATGAATATATAAGATAATAAACTGCAGAGGTTCAACCCCAACCAACCCCTCCTGCATGAAGAGGAGGGGTTGGATTGTCAAAGGAGTGGGGGTATGAGTCCCTCGTTATATCTTTAAAACATAATATCTCAGCCAGATATATGCGTGGCAGATAATAACCGATTCGATCATCAACGGCATTCCGTAGAGCATAAACTGTTTGAATGATATCGGTTTGCCCATTTTCTCAGCCATACCGCAAACCACGACATTCGCAGATGCGCCGATCATTGTCCCGTTGCCGCCGAGGCATGCGCCGAGGGCCAATGACCACCAGATCGGCATAAGGTCAGGATGATGAAGAAGGTTGAGACCGGTCACACCCGGCCATAGCTGTTTTGCCATGTCAATGACCAGCGGGTTCATGGTGGCAACGTAAGGAATATTATCAATAAAGGCCGATGCAAAGGCTGAGAACCACAATATAACCGTAGTAGTTCCGAAAAGGTTGCCCTGGGTAATCTCAAGGACCTTAATTGCCATCCATTGGATAAGCCCTACCTTCACAACACCTCCGATGATCATGAACAGGCCCATAAAGAAAAAGAGGGTTGCCCATTCGCACTCGGCAAGGATATGATGGGGCTCTTTTGTGCCGGAAACCAGGAGCAAAAGTGCGGCGCCGGCAAGGGCGATGGTTGCAGGTTCATAGTGGAGCATGCCGTGGAAAATAAAACCTGTTACCGTTACAGCAAGAACAGCAAGGCATTTCTTCAGCAACAAGGGGTCTTTAATGGCTTCGTTTTCGTTCATCGCCATGACCTTTTGCCTCAGTTCCTCTTTCACCTTCAACCGGTTTCCGAATATGAACTTGATGGTTATTACATATGCTATCAGCACGACTATGATTACCGGTGTGAGGTGATATACGAATGCCATAAAGTCAAGCTGTGCCTTTGATGCTATCATGATATTCGGCGGATCTCCGATGAGGGTAGCGGTTCCGCCGATGTTCGATGCTATGGCTTCTGTAATAAGATAGGGGACAACGTCCAGGTCAAGCGCCTGGCAGATGAGCAGCGTAACCGGAGCAATCAGAAGCACTGTGGTTACGTTGTCGAGGAATGCGGAGACAACAGCGGTCACAACAGAGAATATAGCCATGATAGCGAATGGTCTCCCCTTTGCCACCTTTGCGCTTTTTATGGCGATGTACTCAAAGACGCCT
>JALHSV010000464.1 GCA_022865525.1 Thermodesulfovibrionales bacterium | reverse complement strand
ATAAAAAACAAAACACAATAACACTCTCTTTGCGGTACTTCACTTGCCTATGGCAGACTCACGGTGACAATATTCGTCGCACCAGCCAGATACTCTAATCCCTCGAATAAAATTATCAATTAAATCAATATAATACAGGATTTTTTCCCTGGCAAACTCCTTGCTTATTTGTTATATTGTGAAAAGGAGAGATCAAAAAAATACATATAATACATTTTTTCTGATTCTTGTCGCCGTCTGTATCATCTGCTTCTTTTCGTCATCAGGCTATCCATCTGAATGGTGCTTTGTTGCCTCGTCAAAGACCTATTACTATTATGTTGACTCTGAAATCATCAATGCACAGGGTAAAAACATAACGTTCTGGATCGTTCAGCAGGATATTGAAACAGGTAAAGCGCTCTATAAAAAAAGATTCACAATCAACTGTGAAGATGAAACGGTGGCAATGAGAGAAGTGGTGCGGTTTGGTTTTCCAGGTGCTCTCAAAGATTTATTTTTAGACGAACGATATGATGAATGGGTTGAGATTCTCCCTCATTCAAAAATGCATGCAGTTCAGAACGTATTATGCTGTGACAGCAAGCCGAGAAAAAATATAACAGAATATCTGCAGAGAACAACGGTGAAAAAAGAGGAATTACGGGTATCTTCAGATGTTTTATCCGACAAGCATTGATTCTTACGCTGTCAGTTTTCTCCGCTCGTATTTTTTGAGCAGATCCCGGATTGCTTCCTCCAGAAGTTGATTAACTGATTTTTCCTGATTCGCTGCCAGGATTTTAATACCCTTTATAGTCTCTCTGTCGAGTCTTGTGGTAAACATTTTCTTATCGGTATTCATGATTTGCTCCCGGTATGTTGTAATTGATCATAGTATATCCATACTAATTTATATATGTCAATAAATTAGTATGGACAAATTCAAATACTATATGATTTAATGATGGACATATGTAAATATTGATTTATGGGAGGTGTGAGAGTGAGGAAATATTTTAAAAAGGAGTGGTACGAAAGATTCTGTGGAATGTTCTCAGATATTCTGAAGAACAAAAATGGACTAACTCACTTTGAACTGCTTGAATATCTCCTGCTTATCATTATGGTGGTTGGTGTTGTGCTTGTTTTAGGGACATCTTTTTCCGAGGTTCAGGCTAAAATCTGGGCAAAGTTACATAATGAACTGTTGAACCTGAACTAAAGGATTAAAAGAAAACGCACTGACTGATACTCCTCTCAACATGATACAATTTCAAAAAGGTATTATCCTGGAGTGATTGGAGGAGATAAAATGGTCGAGAAATGGATAAAGGAGATTAAAGAAAATTCCGATTTTCAAGACCTCGGAATGATTCTCATTCATAACGGAGTAGTTCGGGCTACCTCAAAGGATGGGAAACCTGTCAAAGGAATGCATCTTTCTTATGACAAAAAGAAATTGGCTCATGTCGTAGACGAATTGTTGAAAAGAGATGGTATCACTGCAATAAGGGTCTGGATCAATGAAGGGGTGCTCACTGTCGGCGATGACATTATGTACGCACTCGTTGCAGGGAAATTCAGAACCTATGTGATACCTGTACTTGAGGAGCTTGTTTCCAGGATTAAAAAAGAGATTGTTTCTGAAGTAGAAAATTTCTAAATTTTCTCTCATGTTTTTAGAGCAGTTGCGGGGACGCCCCTGTCGTTAAAAATATGAAGACTTTTTCCGAAGGTTCTCAACCACCTGCTTGATATGGTAAACCCCCCGGATGTTGAATTCCCCGGTTCTTGTTTTCAGCAGGAGGGAACCGATGCGAAAAGGGGCTTCAATCAGATTTTGTTTAAAAGAGATTTCGTGGATATCTGATACAAGAACAAATTGTTCCTTTCGAATCAGATGCCCCGTCAGCAGGCGGAGCCGGGTCGTATCTATTTCATAGTAACTCATAAGATTCCACAGCAATACCCGTACACCATAGATAAAAAAGGGAATTGACAGAAATTTCCCGTAAGGCAGGTCATGCAGAAAATTTATCCGTGTAATATTCAGGAGCATGATGAGATCGACAATTTTTTTAGAGATGACCGGAGAATTCTTTATCAACCAATAGGAAAGGCCGAAGCATATACCATAAATGAAAAGAAAAGATACAGGTGAGGGTTTATGTTTATAATAAAAATCAGCTTTTTCCAATCGGGAATCCCTCTCTGCAACACATGTCACGGATGCAATGTATGGCGGGGTGGACGGGACTTGAACCCGCGACCTCTGGCTTGACAGGCCAGCGTTCTAACCAAGCTGAACTACCACCCCATGTAATAGTTACAAATGGTAGGCGGAACAGGGCTTGAACCTGTGACATCAGCCTTGTAAGGGCTGCGCTCTCCCAACTGAGCTATCCGCCCAGGAACTAATTTTATACACTATAAAAACCTGTTTTGTCAATTACAGTGTGCAAGGAAAAAGATGTTTATGACAAAGATTCTTGCCTGATGACAGAAGTTTCTTTACTTGAAAAATATTTTTGTGGTATTGTCATATAACCTGTTTACTAATACGATTCGTTTATGATGTAAAAATTGTTGCTTTGGACAGATGCTGAAGGGCGATTCGGAAAATTTCCGGGTCGCCCTTCATAGTCAGAAAGGAGTCCTGCATATGCTGGTCATCGGTGAAAAGCTGAGCATTATAGCCAAAAGAGTTCGTGAAGCAATGATGAAGAGGGACAAATCACCGATACAGGATATTGCAATCTCTCAATGGAAGGCCGGTGCAGGCATGATCGATGCCAATATAGGCCCTGCAGAGGACGGAGGAGAAGCATTAATGCAGTGGATGATCACAACGATTCAGGAGGCGGTTCCCCTGCCGGTATGCCTTGATACGACAAATTACCGGGCTATAGACGCAGGGCTCACGGTACACAATAATCAGTGGGGAAGACCCCTGATCAATTCAACCTCGAACGATCCGGAACGATTTCCCATGCTTGAACTGGCTGCAAAATATCATTCTCAGATCATCGGTCTGACGGTGGGTAAGGGGGGGCTTCCCGCAGATGCTGAAGAAAGGGCAGCCATTGCTGCGGAGATTATGGCGCGGGCTGCAGAGTCCGGTGTTCCGCTGGAGGATCTCTATCTCGACCCGCTTGTGCTCCAGATAGCAACATCTCAGGATCACGCCTTAAAGGTCGTGAAGGCTGTCAGAATGTTTCAGGAATTGAATGATCCACCCATGAAGACTGTGGTGGGACTCAGTAATATCTCAAATGGCTGTCCAAAGCATGTGAGGCCGATCATGAATAATTATTTACTGTCCCTCCTCATATACGAAGGTCTCACTGCTGCAATAGCTGACCCTCATGAAGTTTCACAGACGGTGAAGACTATTGATGTGATATTGGGCAATACCCTGTATGCCCATTCGTATCTGGAAATGTAAATAAAGGGTTCGAGGGGCCGAGGATTCAAGTGTAAGTCGGATACAAACACTTGGACCCTTTCAATTTAATAGAGGAGGTGACATGCCTTTCACGCCGACGAAAGAGACCTATTCAGGTAAGATTTACACGGTAGCTGTGGGAAAAGATTCCGGGATGATCACTCTTGGAGGAGAAAATGTCCTTCCTTTTCATACCTTCGACGGATTACTACCGAATAGGCCGGTCGTTGCATATGAAATCCAGGATAGTCCGCCGGATGATTGGCCTGATGAAGTACTGAGTCCGTATGCTGATGTTGTGAATAGCCCTGTATTGTGGGCAAAATATTGCCAGGATACCCTGATGGCCCAGGCTATTGCGCTCAGGCTTGCAGGGACCCATCCAGACAGGGCAAACCGTTCACCTGAAGATGCCGCCCAGACAGTAAAAGACGTTCTCTCATCGGTCGATATTCCGGTAATCATTCTTGGAAGCAACCATGCGGAAAAAGATGCTTCTGTTCTGGTTGCTGCAGCCGAGGCTGCTAAGGACCGGAATTGTATCATCGGCAAAGCGCAGGAGGCGAATTATAAGACTATCGCAGCGGCAGCAATGGCAAATAATCACAAGTTGATAGCTATGTCAGAGCTTGATATTAATCTCTCGAAACAGCTGAACATCCTGATCTCACAGATGGGGTTTGAAAAAGAGAGAATTATTATCGATCCAATGTGTTCCGCTCTCGGCTACGGGCTTGAATATACTTATTCTGTCATGGAGAGGATCCGGCTCGCAGCCCTTGCGCAGAATGACTTGACGATGCAACAGCCGATTTTGGGTGATGTAGGAATCTACGTATGGAAGGTAAAGGAGACACAGGCGTCTGAAACTGATGTGCCACAATGGGGCAACCTGAAAGAACGAAGCGTCGCCTGGGAGGCTGTTACAGCCGTGTCTCTTCTTTTAGCTGGTGCTGAACTTCTCATTATGAGACATCCGAAGTCTTCTGATGCAGTGAGGAAAGTGATTGAAGAATTAACGTAAGGGTCCAAGGATTCAAGGATGCGAGGATTAAACGAAAACAAAAATCAACCACTCGAACCCATGACTCCTTGAACCCTGTAATTACTGGAGGTTGTTGATGGCTTTAACCGGTGTTGAGATATTCAAACTCCTTCCGAAAACAAACTGCAAGAAATGCGGATTCCCTACTTGTCTGGCCTTTGCAATGAAACTTGCACAGAGACAAGCCTCTCTTGATTTATGTCCGGATGTTTCTGATGAGGCAAGACAGAAACTCGGTGAGGCATCTGCTCCGCCGGTTCGGCCGGTTGTCCTTGGTGCCGGTGAAAGGGCAGTGAAGATGGGAGAGGAGACTGTACTTTTCAGACATGATAAACGGTTTGTAAATCCATGCATTTTTGCGCTTGAAATAAAGGATACGCTTACAGAAGCAGAGATAAAAAGCAAAATTGAAGAAGTCATTGATTCAGAAATTGACCGGGTAGGGCAGAACCTCAGGATTGATGCAGTGGCATTGATAAATGATTCTGCCGATGCAAACAGATTCGAGAGCGCGGCATCGGTCATAGCTTCGAGTACCTACCCTATTCCTGTAATCCTGTGCACTACAAACCCTCAAGCTGCCGAAAGTGCGGTCAAGATGTTTGCTGACAAGAAGCCGATCATCCATGGAATGAATTCAGACAATTTAGAAGCCATGGCAGCTGTTGCGAAGACATGGAAAGCGACGCTTGGCATATCTGCGACAGGACTGGAAGAAATCGTACATCTTACGGAAAAGGCGAGGTCGATCGGTATTGAAGATATGGTAATCGATTCGGGGGCGCGGAGGGCAAAGGAAATCCTTGAGAATAATACATTCATCAGAAGAGCAGCCATAAAGAAAAATTTCAAGCCACTCGGTTATCCCGTGATAACGTTTGTGCAGCGGGACGACAGCCTTGAAGAGGCATTGCTTGCATCAATCGGTATTGCAAAATATTCATCCATCATTGTCCTGCGCAGTATCGAAAAATGGAAGAACCTTGCTCTCTTTACCCTGAGGCAGAATATTTACACTGATCCGCAGGTTCCGATGCAGGTTGAACAAAAGATTTACAAGATCGGTGAGCCAACACCGGTATCTCCTCTCTTCGTTACAACAAACTTCTCTCTCACATTCTTTATCGTTTCCGGGGAAATTGAGAATAGTAAGGTTCCAGGACATCTTGCCGTCATGGACTGTGAGGGCCTTTCCGTATTGACAGCATGGGCAGCGGGCAAATTTACCGCTTCCAAGATTGCTCAGTTTATTAAGGAAAGCGGGATTGAAAATCAGATCCAGCACAGGGAACTGATTATTCCTGGTTACGTGTCGATACTGAGTGGTTCAATTGAGGATAAGCTTGAGGGATGGAAGATTACCGTCGGGCCGCGGGAAGCAAACGGAATCCCTGCATTCCTGAAATCCAGGGCAGCGTAAACACAGTATATAGTATATAAACAGTATATAGTATATAATATGAAGCATGGAGTAGATACGAGATAACAATCTCTATTTCCTAACTTCTATCTACTGTATGCTACCTACTGATAAAGGGGGTAATCATGTCTAAGCTCATAGCCTCGGCAGCTATAAGAGGTGCTCAGAGAATTACCAAAGAGGCTGAAGAGATGCTCGATAAGGCTCTTGCCGAAAAAGGCGGGAGCTTCAGCTTTGAATTCCCGGATACCGCATATTATCTCCCCATGATCTATGCCATGACCGGATTCCCCGTTAAGACCCTTTCGGACATGAAAGTTGCACTCGGTATGACAAAGGAAATGCTTCATCCGGAACCCGACGAGAATCTGTGGAAACCATACCTGGGAGAAGCGCTCGATTCAGGCATGGCGACACTTTTCTCGGAAGAAATCATTATGGCATTACGCTATATCAATGGCCTTGAGCCGGCTGTAGATCCTGAAACAGGGTATGTCTATAATGGTTTTATTACCGATACCATTCAGAGGAATTTAGGCATCCAGCTTGTTGACGGGACAATGCCTGGTTTTGCTGCTGTCATTGGAGCAGCACCTGATGATGATACCGCAGTAAAGATCATCAGAGAACTTCAGGAGAAGAATATCCTTACCTTCCTCTCAGGTCACACCAATGGTAATAGTGTGACGAAACAGCTCCTCAGAAAGGGAGTTGAACTCGGGTGGGATACGAGAATCGTCCCTCTTGGCTATGATACAGCACATACCCTTTATGCCCTTGATTGGGCGATACGGGCATCACTCATATTTGGAGGAAAAAAACCGGGAGATTTTAAGGAGCATCTCAAGTATCAAAAAGATAGGGTTTTTGCATTAGCAATTGTCCTTGGAGAGTTAGATGACATTATATGGTCAACAGGAGCCGGTGCTATAAATATGGGATTCCCTGCTATTTGTGATACAGATGTACCGGTCATACATCCGACCGGTGTATGTATATATGAAGAGGTTGAGAAGGAGTTTGACCATAATAAGATTGTACAGAAGGCGATTGAAGTCAGAGGGTTAAAAATTACGGTTGAGAAACCTCCGATACCAGTGGCATATGGGCCTGCATTTGAAGGTGAGAGGATAAGGAAAGAGGACATGTTTATAGAATTCGGCGGAAATCGTACACCTTCTTTTGAATGGGTAAGGATGAGAGAAATGGATGAGATAGAGGATAATAAAGTAATAATAGTCGGCAATAACTGGCAGGAGAGATATGAAAAGGGCGGACAGATGCCGCTCGGCATTGTCATAGATGTTAGCGGCAGAAAGATGCAGAAGGATTTTGAACCGGTTATGGAAAGGAAAGTCCATGCAAATATCAACGAGGCCCAGGGTATCTGGCACATGGGACAGCGTGATATAAACTGGATCAGAATAAACCTTAACGCAAAGAAAGAGGGTTTTACCCTTGAACACCTTGGAGTAATAAATTTCACGATGACCCACCACAGGTTTAAGGCGATTGTCGATAAAGTACAGGTGACGATTTATACAGATAAAGAAGATGTTTTAAAAATTCAGGAAGAGGCGAGGAAATCCTACAGGGAGCGTGATCAGAGGCTTGCCGGGCTTATCGATGAGGCAGTCGATACCTTCTATTCATGTTTACTCTGCCAGTCTTTTGCACCGAGTCATGTATGTGTAATAAGTCCCGAAAGGCTCGGTCTTTGCGGGGCATTCAACTGGCTTGACTGTAAGGTTGCATTTGAAATAGACCCGACAGGCGGGAATCAGCCTATTCAAAAAGGAGAGCTTCTTGATGCACGATACGGAAGGTTTACCGGTATTGATGAATATCTTAAAAAGGCGTCAGGTGGTGCGGTAGAGACACTAAACCTCTATACTATAATGGAAAATCCGATGACATCCTGCGGATGCTTTGAGTGCATCGTTGCGATCATTCCAGAAGCAAATGGGATAATGATAGTCCAACGTGGTCATACCGGAATGACCCCTGTAGGGATGAAATTTTCAACATTGGCAGGAAGCGTTGGAGGAGGCACCCAGAATCCGGGATTCATGGGTATTGGCAGGAACTTTATTATCAGCAATAAGTTCCTCGCTGGTGATGGAGGAATTAAAAGAATTGTTTGGATGACAAAAAACCTTAAGGAAAGTCTTAAAGAAGCATTCGACCAAAGGGCAGCAGAGGAAGGGATTCCAGACCTTCTTGATAAAATAGCAGATGAGACAATCTGTGAGGATTCTGAAAAATTACTCGAATTCCTCACAAGTGTTGGACATCCCGCGTTGGAGATGGAACCGATTCTTTAAAGTTACTAATGCGGTCATTAGTAGGGCCTCATATAATATGTTTGTCCGTCATGCCCGCAGTTCGTAAGCGGTTATCCATGGCCGTTCTGGATTCCCCGGTCAAGCCGTGGAATGACAACAAAGGGGTTTTACTTATAAACTCCTTAGTAATAGTGAAAAGTTAAAAGTGAAAAGTTGAGAATTTTAATTTTTAATTTTTAACTTTTTTTAGGAGGTTATATGGAAAAGGTTGTAAAAAGCGCAAATGAAGCTGCTGAACAGATTATTGAATGGGGGGAATCCCACAAGATAGAGACATGCTTTGACAGGGCGGAGAAGATGAAACCATGTCCTATAGGAGCCTCTGGTGCATGTTGCAGGATATGCCATGTGGGACCTTGTCGGCTTGTCGGGCAAAATGCGGAGGAAGAGGGAAGGGGAGTATGCGGAGCTACGCTTCCAACAATTGCTGGAAGGAATTTTCTGAGAATGGCGGTTGCGGGATCGGCAGCCCATTCAGACCATGCTCGGGACATGGCTTTTACATTACTTGCAGTTGCAAATGGAGAAGCAAGTGATTTTAAGATAACCGATGTAAAAAAGCTATATAGAGTCGCGGGAATGCTCGATATCGAGTTTGGAAACGGTAGACCTATAAATAATGTTGCAAGAGATGTAGCTCTTAAATTAATAGAGGATTTCGGCCGCCAGAAAGGTGAAATCAATTTTATTAAAAGAGCGCCTAAAAAGACACAGGAGAGATGGAAAAAGTGGGGTATTGTTCCACGAGGGGTTGATAGGGAAATAACAGAGTCAATGCACCGCACGAATATGGGCGTTGACCATGATCCTGATAACCTTCTTTTGAGTGCTCTTAAGGTTTCTTTGGCTGACGGCTGGGGTGGATCTATGATCTCAACAGATATTACCGATATACTGTTTGGTACACCAAAACCTGTAAAAGGAGAAGCGAGTTTTGGAATATTCAAAGAAGATGAAGTAAATCTTGTGGTGCATGGGCATGAACCTTCACTCGCTGAGATGATCGTGGATGTAGTTAACGAACCCGAGATGATTTCCTATGCAAAATCTAAAGGTGCAAATGGGATTAACCTGGGTGGCATGTGTTGTACTGCAAATGAAGTGTTAATGAGGCATGGTATTCCCACAGCAGGTGGTTTTACAAATCAGGAACTGGCAATTATGACAGGTCTTGTTGATGCAATAACAGTGGATGTTCAGTGTATCATGCCTGCTTTAGTCGAACTCTCAAAAAAGTTTCATACAAAGGTGATCACTACGTCTCATAAAGCAAAAATTCCAGGTGCTATGCATATTCAATATGATGAGCATAGAGCAAAAGAAATCGCGCGGGAGATTGTCAGAACGGCTATTGACAACTATGCCAACAGGAAAGCAGAAGGTAGCCATGTTCCAGATAAGTTTCCGGTAATAGCAGGGTTTTCGCACGAATATATCGAATACATGCAAGGTGGTTCTTGGAGGGCTTCTTTTAGGCCACTTAATGATGCGATTATGGCAGGAAGGATACGAGGAGTTGTTGGTCTTGCAGGTTGTGATAATCCGAGAGTTCCTTCGCAGGGGCTCCATCGTTTTCTTGCGATCGAACTGATCAAGAACGATGTGCTTATCGTCTCGACAGGTTGCGGCTCTGCTGCTTGCGGTACCGCAGGATTTCTCACGCCGGAGACTGCCCTCGAATATGCCGGACCCGGACTGATGGAGGTTTGTGAGGCTATCGGCATACCGCCGATACTTCACCTCGGCTCGTGTGTGGACAACTCAAGGATACTGACGATAGCGACCGCCATGGCCGAAGAGGGTGGTCTTTCAGACGAAATAGGAGGCATGCCTGCAGTAGGGATAGCACCTGAATGGATGTCAGAGAAGGCGATTGCCATCGGATGTTATTTTGCGGCATCGGGTATCCCAGTGATCTTCGGAGGGGAATCGCCTGTGGAGGCGAGTAAGGAAGTTACAAGGATAATGACCGGGGTGTGGTTTGAGAGATTCAGGGGCGCATTGCACTTTGAGCCTGACCCCGAGAAAATCCTGGCCCTGGCCCTTGACTATATCGATAAGGCACGGGAGACACTGAAACTGAGAAAATATGAACCCGGCAAATTCGGTGCAGAGAGGGTTCTCATGGATATGGCTGCGAGACGAGAGATCGAGAAGGGAGCAAAACCACACCTCGGAATTTATTAGCGTAAAGCTTAGGAGAACCTGTGAAAGTAGACGAGATCAATATTGATGAAGAGATAGGAGAAATAGGCGGGATCCTGAACGATCAGGCAAAGAAGAAAGGAATACTGATTCATGCCCTGCAGCAGATTCAGGAAGATAACGGTTATTTGGCGGAAGATATTCTCAGGAGACTTTCTCTTAATCTGAATATCCCCCTGTCCGACGTATACAGTGTGGCAAGTTTTTATAAGATGTTTCACTTTAAACCGCGAGGGAAAAAGATTGTGAGAGTCTGTCTCGGGACTGCCTGTTATGTGAGGGGATCAAAAAAAGTTCTGAATGCCCTCGAAACTGAGTTTCAGGTGCGCAACGGAGAAACAACAGAAGACCTTGCAATGACCCTCGAAACCGTTGGGTGTGTCGGATGCTGTGGACTTGCACCGGTAGCCACCATCAACGAGAATGTCATGGGTGAGATTATTGGAGAAAAGCATGTGGAGAAACTCATCCGGTCTATAAAGACAGACTCACATCAACAAGAGCAATGAACAAGCTTAAGAACATAGAAGAACTGCAAAACCTGAGGGCTCTGCTCAGTGAAGAACTGTTCAGACCCGATAAAGACAGGATTACAATATGCTGTGGAACAGCATGCATAGCTACCGGCTCAAAGAGCTTCGTCAAGATGTTTGAAGAGGAGAGTTCGAGAAAGGGACTGGACATAGAGATAATTAAAACGGGTTGCCAGGGACTTTGTCAGAAGGGTCCTGTTATGAAGGCAGAACCCTATGGCTATTTTTATCAGCGGGTGAAGCAAGAAGATGCTCAGAGGATTATCGATACGACTTATTCTGCGGGGTATCCTGTAAGGGATCTCCTCTACCGGGGGACCTTTCTTGAGAAACCTGTTGAGGTGATGGAAGAGGTTCCCTTTTACAAGAAGCAAATGAGAATCGCTCTCAGAAACAATGGAAGGATAGACCCGACTGATATTCATCAGTACATAGCTGTCGGCGGGTATTTAGCTGCCGAAAAGATGTTTTCTGT
>JALHSV010000058.1 GCA_022865525.1 Thermodesulfovibrionales bacterium | reverse complement strand
GGGAAATCAATATGGTAGTCGGAACCCATGCATTGATCCAGGAAGGAGTTGCCTTCAGAAATCTTGGCCTGGCCATCATTGACGAACAACACCGGTTTGGCGTTATGCAGAGGTCAAACCTCAAGAGGAAAGCCGTGAATCCGGATGTTCTTATCATGACAGCAACCCCCATACCAAGGACACTGGCACTCACGCTTTACGGTAATCTTGACTACTCCGTCATTGATGAACTGCCTCCTGACAGGCGGCCGGTGAAAACACTCCTGTTTCATGCGGATCAGAAGGAACCGGTATACAAATCTATCACGGAAGAAGTGAAAAAGGGGAGACAGGTTTATATTGTCTATCCCGTCATTGAGGAATCAGAAAAGACTGACCTGCGGTCAGCGTCAATGGGGAAGAAAGGCTTTGAAAGGGTTTTCCCGGAGTTGAGAGTCGGTCTCCTGCACGGAAGAATGAAGACACCGGAACGGGAACAGATGATGACATCGTTCAAAAATGGAGATATCGACATCCTTGTCTGTACGACGGTAATAGAGGTCGGTGTTGACGTGCCAAATGCAACCCTTATGATTATAATACATGCAGAGAGGTTCGGGCTTTCACAGCTTCATCAACTGAGGGGCCGGATCGGAAGAGGAGCGTATCAATCCTTTTGTAAGTTGCTGGCATATGCTCCCTATGGAGAAGAAGCCAGGCGACGGCTTAATATTATGGTTAAGAGTAACGACGGTTTCAGGATTGCCGAGGAAGACCTGAACATCAGGGGCCCGGGAGAATTTTTCGGCACCCGCCAGTCCGGGATGCCTGATCTGAAAATAGCGAATATCGTCCGGGATGCCAAGCTGCTTCACAATGCGAGGCATGAGGCATTCACCATCGTTGAGAACGATCCTGAACTGAAGGAATACCCTCTCCTGAAAAATTCCGTTGAGACCTTCTGGGAAGGAAAGATCGAGCTTTTCAAGACCGGATAGGAGAAATGGTATGTTGAAGAGGATAAAAGACAGCTTTGACAGCGGTGTGGAAAAAATAAAATGGTTTTCCTCATTATTATCGGAGCGGGTGAAGGTAGAGGTTTCAGTCCTGAAACTCATGTACCAATCAGACCAGATGGAGAGAAGAAAGGACGACTTAATGAAGACAATAGGCCGCCGAGTTCATGAGTTGAAAGAGTATCCTGACAGACAGCTTCTGAAGGACAGGATTATTGATGATTCGCTCGTTGAGATCGAACATATCATCCGCGAGATAGAACTGACCAGAAAAAAGGCGTCGGAGATAAGCAAGACAGAGGAGTGATGAGTGACTTCATACCATACATAATCATTTTTGTCATCGGGGCTGTCATCGGATCTTTTCTGAATGTTTGTATTTACCGGGTACCCCGGAATCTTTCGATCATCTCCCCTGCTTCAAGATGTCCTTCCTGCAACATGCCGATAAAACCTTATGATAACATTCCGTTCCTGAGTTACATCCTGCTCGGCGGTAAATGCAGGGGATGCAAGGCAGGGATATCTTTCCGGTACCCCCTTGTTGAGTTGCTCAATGCAGCGCTCTTTGTTTTCGTCGTCTGGAGATTCGGGTTTGCATGGTACACGGTTATCTATGGTATTCTGTGTTCAGCCCTTGTTGTCATAACATTCATCGACTTGGATTTTCAGATCATTCCTGACGCGATTACCCTGCCGGGCATCCTCATAGGGATTGTTGCGGGTTCACTGCTTATGCCTGATCCATTCATAAGAAACTCCCTTCTCGGATTCAAGGCTTCTGTCATAGGTCTCTTAGCAGGCGGAGGCCTTTTCTATGCCATAGCAGTTCTCAGCAGGGGAGGCATGGGCGGTGGAGATATAAAAATGATGGCAATGGTAGGTGCTCTGATGGGTTGGAAGTCCGTGCTTTTGACAATATTTCTCGGAAGCCTCACCGGTGCTGTTTTTGGAATATTTCTCATGATTTCAAAAGGTAAAGGCAGAAAGACCAAAATACCGTTCGGACCTTTCCTCGCTCTCGGAACCGTAATAACACTTTTTTACGGACAGGAAATATTTTCCTGGTACTTTTACCGGTAACAGAGAATGACTCCGGAGATCATGTTCTTCTATTCGATCATAGTAATTGTCGCGGGAGTAATTCTTCTGTTTTTTTTCCGCATGCTGATCCGGTTTCCCAGAGCAAAGAAAAATCATGAGGAAAAAGATTCATCACAGGTCGGCTTTGTCGTTGATACATTTCATGAAGTTGTTTCCCAGCTGAAAGAGAAGGAAAAAGAGCTTGAAGTCCTGAGAAAGCAGGCTGAGGACAGGGCAACGGCAATCGAGGGATACAATGAAAATATCCTGCAGAGCGTTCAAAGCGGGGTTGTAAGCCTGGACGAGGAAATGAAGGTCACAAAAATAAATCTTGCCGCTGCAAAGATACTCGAGATTAAGGGAGAGAGCGTTATCGGTCAATACCACGATGAGGTGCTGAATAAACCAATAACCGATTTTCTGCAGGATAAAAAGGTCATTGAAAGGGGTGAGATAAGTTATGTCACACCCTCCGGGAAGAGAATCTGGCTTGGACTCACGCTTTCACCCTTAAAAAACAACGAAGGTGCAACAATCGGTCAGATACTGATTTTCACTGACCTCACCCATCTCAAGGCGATTGAATCCCAGATGGAACTGCGGAATAAACTCTCAAGCCTCGGAGAGATATCTGCAGGAATAGCGCATGAGTTGAGAAACCCAATGGGTGTCATTGCAGGGTACACGAAGCTCTTGTCGAAAAAG
>JALHSV010000463.1 GCA_022865525.1 Thermodesulfovibrionales bacterium | reverse complement strand
TTCTTACTCGCGTGAAAAAATCCACCTCCATCGCATCCCTTTCTCCAGGCTGATGAAGATGCAGAAAGAATTCTTGCGGCTCTCTTTAGAAGAAAGAAGAAAACTTCAGGGGCTTGAACCCGAACGGGCAGACTTGATTATACCGGGATTACAATTTACAATGAATGTGATGGAATTGTTCCGTTTCCGCGAATTAATCATAAGCGATTATGGATTGCTCGAAGGAGCACTGTTAGCAATGAAGGAGACAAGTGAAGAAGGTCTTCCAGAAACCGGCAAGTCTTAAGCAGGAACCGTTCCGGCACTGTCCCGGCTGCGGGCACAGCCTCATCCACAGGCTCATTGCAGAGGCAATCGATACGTTGGGCATACGGGAAAAGGTTATTGGTATTGCTCCGATCGGATGTGCCGTCTTTGCCTATGATTACTTCAATTTCGACATGCTCGAAGTTCCGCACGGCAGACCTCCTGCGGCAGCTACCGGGCTGAAACGTTCATTACCTGACAGGATAATCTTCTCGTATCAGGGTGACGGTGATCTCGCTGCAATCGGCACAGCAGAGATAATCCATGCTGCAAACAGGGGAGAAAATATCTCTGTCTTTTTTGTAAATAATGCAACCTATGGGATGACCGGCGGCCAGATGGCACCGACAACGCTCCCCGGTCAGAAAACAACAACCACACCTTCAGGAAGAAACAGCAAAGTCGACGGATACCCCCTGCGCATCGCTGAACTTCTTGCAACACTCGAAGGTCCGTCATATATCGTCAGGACGTCCGTAGATTCACACAAGAATCTCGTCATTACGAAAAAGGCAATCGAAAAATCCTTCAGGTACCAGATGGAGGGGAAAGGGTTCAGTATCGTCGAGATACTTTCTCCCTGTCCCGTGGACTGGCACCTCTTACCAAAGGATGCGCTTTTATGGATTCAGAAAGAGATGATCCCGGTATTTCCCCTAAGAACCTTTACAGACAAATATATGGAGACGGAATAACTGGAAATCAAAATTATCATTGGGGGATTTGGTGGCCAGGGTATCCTTTTTTTCGGCAAAACCCTTGCCCATGCCGGAATGATCGAAGGCAGGGAAGTTACCTGCTTCCCGTCTTACGGAGCAGAGGTACGAGGAGGAACTGCCAATTGCACGGTGATTCTTTCGAATGCGTTGATTGGATCTCCTGTTGTTACGCGTCCCGATATCCTGATCGTTATGAGTGACGCATCTCTGAACAAATTCCTGCCACAGCTTAATCAGAATGGCATCTTATGCTTCGATTCCTCACTGATAAAAGGGCCTATTCCGCGTACCGACATTGAAATCGTGGGAATTCCCGCAACAGATATATCGAGCAGGATTGGGGATACGAAATCAGCCAACATGGTCATGCTCGGAGGCTGGATTGCAAAAACAGGCATAATACATAAAGAATCAGCACTTCAGGCTGTGGAGAGTTCAATGAACGGCAAAAAAAAGAACTTTATTGATAACAACAAAAAAGCAATTCTTGAAGGGATGAAATACCTTGAAAATAAGAAAGGCAAAGATATCCGATCTTAAGCAGGTCCACAGGCTTATCAACGATTTCGCAAAACGTGAGCAGATGATCCCGAGGTCGCTGAATGAACTCTACGAAACCCTAAGGGACTTCCTGATATGCGAAGCGGACGGAAATGTTTGCGGTGTCTGTGCTCTCCACATTATGTGGGAAGACCTTGCCGAGATAAGGTCCCTCGCCGTAGAGAAGCGTTTTCAGAAGCACGGCATCGGCAAAAATCTGGTGAAGCACTGTATCAAGGAGGCGAAAACTCTCGGGATAAAAAGGATATTTGCACTTACCTATCACCCGGAATTCTTTAAAAAATTAGGTTTTTGCGATACCGACAAAGCAACCCTTCCCCAGAAAATATGGGGCGATTGTCTGCGCTGTCACCGCTTTCCGGAATGTGATGAGAACGCGGTTATTATTCATCTTTAGTGATATTCCGGTAAAAACATGTCCTGTTGCCGGTATGGCACGCACCTGGCCCGTGCTGGATAACTTTCACGAGCAGCGTATCCGCATCGCAATCAAAGAAGATTCCCTTGACCTCCTGCACATGGCCGGATGTCTCACCCTTTTTCCAGTATTTCTGTCTTGAGCGCGACCAGAAATGGGTAAAACCGGTTTCGAGTGTCATTTCAAGAGACTGCCTGTTCATATACGCCAACATCAGTACGTCCCCGCTCCCGGCATCCTGAACAATGGCCGGTATCAGGCCTTTTTCGTCATATTTTAACTCTGGTATCATGGTCTCCCCCTGTTAATTCAACATTCCTTTATTCACTGACGAGACGGCAGATATTGTATTTGAGCGGATTTGAATACTGTCGAAGACAGAATTCACCTCGGAGGTCGATACGACCGAGAATGAGCGAAAATACTGTATCTGCCGTCACACATAAAATTCATGGGTAAAGCAGGTTGGACATTATAATTTATACCCTATTTTCCTCAGGAATTCTTTCCTCTGTATCCTGTCTTCAGATGTCTCAATCCCCTTTGGTGAAAACCCGTCGATCACGCCGAGGACGCCATTGCCCTGCGATGTGCATGCGACAATCACTTCAACAGGATTTGCTGTCGCGCAGAAGATACTGCATACCTCGGCACAGTTCTTGATCTGGGTCAGAACATTGATAGGAAAAGCATTCTTCAGAAGTACACAAAAAACGTGTCCGGTACCGATCACCTGAAGATTCCTTACACAGGCATCGACCAGATCAGCGTCATTCCCTTCAGTTCTTATCAGGCATGGACCTGACGCTTCCGTAAAAGCAACACCGAATTTTGCCTGAGGGACACCCGTTGCGATGACCTCATATATGTCCTCAATCGTCTTAATGAAATGTGTCTGCCCGAGGATAATATTAGCCCCTTCGGGTATCTCTATAGCTACAGCTTTTATCTCCATATACCGTCTCCTCTCAATGGTTTCTGAGGGTCCAGCCCTTTTGCTTCACGATTTCTCACTGCCGAAGCTATGATATAATGAAAATAACTTTTTAAAGATGTCAAGCCTTGCATTGCAAAAAAAGTTCAACATGAGACATTCGACGCTAACAGGTCAAATGAACGGAGTGATAAAACTCCTTACGCTAACATTTTCCCTTGTAACGTTTCTGCTTTGTTCATATGCATGGTCAGGCGCCACAGAAATCATTGGGCCTGAAATAAAAGTGCAGGACGATCAACTCCGTGTTACAACTTCCCTTTCGCTGAATGAAAAATCATTGCAGGAATTGCGAAGCGGCGTGACAAAAGAGCTCAAGTTCACTGTTGATCTTTTCAGGGTCTGGAAGATGTGGCCAGACGAATTTGTTGCCGGGAAATTCTTTGTTCGCACCCTGAAGAGCGACCTGGTAACCATGGCATATAAGGGGACATCGAGTGATGGGAATACGCTCGTGCAGAAAAAGTTCAAAGCATTCGAATCCATGATTCAGTGGGCGATGCTCATCAATGACGTAAAGCTTGCAAATGTGAGGGAACTTGAACAAGGCATCTATTTTGTCAGGGTGACTATTGAATCAAAGATAAGGAAATTACCTCCTGTCATCGGCTACTTTATGATCTTTCTGCCTGAGAACGAATTCAAAATACAGAAAGATTCTCCTTTTTTTTCTGCAGGAACGCGTAAATGACAAAACCCCTTTTCCGTGCCTCATTGATCGTTTTGTTTCTTCTGATCATTGCTTCCTTCTGGATAGAACTCCATTATTTGGAACACGGAACGATACCGTTCCTGACACGAATACTTCTTCTCCTGCTTTTAAACGTGACCATTCTCGCGTTCCTGGTACTGGTGTTCTTTGTCTCAAAAAGCATCATAACACTTATCCTTGAGAGAAGGAACCGGGTTCTCGGATATAAATTCAAGACAAAGCTCACTATTATTCTTGTTGCACTGACCCTTTTACCCGCACTTTCTCTGTTCATCCTGTCCAGTGGACTTATTGCCAATTATATTGACAGATGGTTTGCTCCACAGATAAAGAAACCTTTGGAAGACTCCATCGAGATTGCAAAAACGATTTATGAGATAGAGAGACAAAAGGCCCTTGATTATGCAAGGACTTTCCGTGCAGGGGGAAAAATTTCAGAAAATTATCACGTGAGACGGTTTTCTGCCATGCCGCTGAACGCTACCGAGACCGTAAGAACTGCATTTGCAGGCAAGGAGGGCACCGAGATTATTTCAGGGGGAAAAGGGGATATCATACAGGCTGTTATCCCGGAATACAATAAAAAAGGCAGACAGACAGGAGTAATCGTCGTCGACACCCAGGTTGCTCCGAAAATTATGAGGCATGTAGGAAATATAAAAGATGCCTATGAGAATTACCTTGCACTCGAAGCGTGGAAACTGCCCATAAAGGTAAATTACCTCATAATCCTCGGGTTTCTCACCCTGGTTATCGCGTTTATGGCTCTCTGGGTTGGACTGAAAATTTCAAAAGGGATAACAGATCCGGTACAGACCCTTGCACAGGCAACAGAGCTTGTTGCTGGAGGTGATCTTGATGTACAAGTTCAGATCAAAAGGGAGGACGAGATAGGGCTTCTCGTGAATTCATTTAATCATATGGTCAAAGAGTTGAAGGAGGGGAAAAAATCGCTCCAGTCAGCATATGTTGAATCCGACCGGCGGAGACTTTTTTTGGAAAATATCCTCGATAATATCAACTCCGGGGTTATCATGCTTGACACTGCCGGTCATATCCTGATGATCAATAAACGCGCGTGTTCGATCATCAACATCAGTCCCGGTCAGGTCCTGACCAAGAATTACCGGGAGCTTCTCGCGCTGATACATTCGGAAGCGCTCAGAAATGTCGTCAGCAGCATTGAAGGAAAGGAATTCAAACCCTTCAAGAGAGAGGTGAAGGCGCTCATAGGGAACAGGAAGCTTACACTCCAGGTTTTTATCATAGGGCTCAAGGATGCAGAAAAGTATATCGGGATGCTCGTTGTTGTTGATGATATCACCGATATCATCGAGGCCCAGAAAGCGCTCACCTGGCAGGATGTTGCGAAGAAAATAGCCCATGAGATCAAAAACCCGCTCACCCCCATTAAGCTTTCAGCAGAGCGCATGCTCAAAAAATGGGAACAGAAAGATGCCGATTTCGATGATGTTTTCCACCGGTCTACAAAAACTATTGTAAAGGAAGTCGATAGCCTGAAGAGGCTGGTTGATGAATTTTCAAAATTCGGGAAAATGCCCGAGATCCGAAAGATGCCGAGTTCGCTTCCTGCCCTGGTCCATGAGGTTGCAAATCTCTACCGGGATTATAAAGGGCTGGATATAACCATAACAATACCTGATAACCCTCCGCAGGTGGACCTCGACGGGGAACAATTCAAAAGGGTCTTAATCAATATTTTTGACAATGCGATACAGGCAATGACGAATAGTGGCCGGATCGATGTGACCGTCGATTTTGATATGCTGTCTGAAACAGCCCATGTTTCAATTGCGGACAACGGACCCGGGATTCGGGATGACGACAAGGAGAAATTATTCCTGCCATACTTTTCAACGAAGAAAGACGGAACCGGCCTCGGTCTCGCAATAGCAAGCAGGATTGTCACAGAACACGCAGGCCACATCAGGGTGCAGGACAATGAACCACGTGGTACGATTTTTTCCATATCGATACCGATGAAGGAGAGTTAAATGACAGACACCGTCGTATTCATAGTGGATGACGAAGAGGGAATCCGTGAAAGTCTCTCGGGGATATTTGAAGATGAGGGATATACCGTCCTGACAGCGGGTACCGCTGAAGAAGCCTTTGATATGCTGAAAGAGCAGACCCCTGACCTGATGTTTCTTGATGTCTGGCTTCCGGGAATCGATGGCATTCAGGCCCTCACGAAGATACGGGAACGGAATCCGGAACTCCCCATTGTGATGATCTCGGGCCACGGGAATATAGAACTCGCGGTAAATGCAACGAGGATAGGTGCATATGATTTTCTGGAGAAACCACTTTCCCTTGAGCGGGTTTTATTGGTTGCCAGCAGGGCTCTTGAAAGACGAACACTCGAACTGGAGAACAGGGCCCTCAAACAGGATTTGACGGAAAAATGGCGTCTCATCGGAAATTCACCCAAAATGAAACAGCTCGGCGAGCAGATCGATATGGCAGCAAAGAGCAACGGCAGGGTACTCATCCTCGGTGAGAGTGGTGCAGGGAAAGAACTTGTTGCTCATACACTCCATGGAAGCAGTACCCGGGCAAGTAAGCCTTTCATCGAAATGAATTGTGCTGCGATACCACAGGAACTTATAGAGAGCGAACTGTTCGGTCACGAAAAGGGTTCCTTTACCGGGGCTTTTGAGAGGAAAAAAGGCAAATTCGAACTTGCTGATGAAGGGACCTTGTTCCTCGATGAGGTAGGAGACATGTCTCTCTCAACACAGGCCAAGGTACTTCGTGTGATCGAAACCCAGGAATTCCAGCGTGTGGGAGGCAGCAAGAATATCAAAGTAGATGTCAGGATTATTTCTGCCACAAACAAGGATCTTGCAGAGGAAGTAAAGAAGAGCACCTTCAGGGAAGACCTTTTTTACAGGCTGAATGTCATTCCCATTCCCCTTCCACCCCTCAGGGAGAGGAAGGAGGATATCCCGGAGCTGGTCGATTATTTCCTCGGGTATTTTGCTGCAGAGTACGGTCAGAAGCCGAAGAAAATAACTCCTGAAGGACTAAAAATGCTCGAGGTTTATGATTGGCCGGGGAATATCAGGGAACTCAGGAACGTCATTGAGCGGCTCGTCATTATGATCCCTTCCAATACAGTAACTCCAAAAAATATTATCCTTGGCGAAGCTGCCCGTTCAGACTATTTTACGTTTAACACGCTCAAAGAGGCACGGGAATCATTTGAAAAAGACTTCATTATCAAGAAGCTTGAGGAGAATAACTGGAATATTTCAAAGACAGCGGAAATTCTCGACATCGAGCGAAGCAACCTCCACCGGAAGATTAAGGCATACGATATCAAAACACCATGATACGTGGCGAACGCTGTTCCAATGTTTCAATGTTCGGCCTATTAGATTGTCATTCCCGCTTGGCGGGAATCCTTCTGAATGCAGCCAAGAAACAAGAAAGATTCCGGCCAAGCCGGAATGACAGCATATGAAACTTCTATAGAGACCTATTGGAATTATTACTCATTTTACAATCCGTCTGCGCATCAACCTGAAGGGATAGGGAGCAAGTATCAAGACTACGGCAAGGATCCACACGGTGTCCCATGTGCAAAGAGCCGGCCTTCCTGATGCCAGCCCCCTGCATATGTTAACAAGGTGATAGAGCGGTGTGAAAAATGCTATCTTTGCAACAACAGGAGATAGATTATTTAGGGGGAAGAAGATCCCGGAAAAGAGAAACATCGGCGTCATAAAAAGGGTATAAAAATAATTATACGAATCGATCCCGGGGATTATTGCAGTAAATATCAGCGATATCTCTGAAAAGATCAGGCCGGTTATGAAAAGGACAGGTATGACAAGGACTATCAGTGGAGATTCCACAAGACCAAACAGAGATATCACAAGAATGATGATCGTACCGTAGAGAAGGCTCTTCGTAGCCCCCCACATGAGTTCACCGAGCACAAGGTCATCAACATTAACAGGTGTTGCCAGTATGGCGTCGAATGTTTTCTGATATGTCATTCGCACATAGGTGCCGTAGGTGCACTCGTAGATTGCTGCAAACATAGACGACGAGGCAATGATACCGGGGGCGATAAACTGAATATACGGAACACCGTTTATCTCCTGGACAAATGCTCCGAGGCCGAGACCTAATGCAGCAAGGTAGAGAACCGGTTCGACGAAATTCAGGGCCAGGCTCGATTTGTAGAGCTTCGTATAGACCGTGAGATTTCTCTGCCATACTCTGAATGCCCGTTTAATGTTCATGA
>JALHSV010000462.1 GCA_022865525.1 Thermodesulfovibrionales bacterium | reverse complement strand
TCAGTTGACCCAAAATGGCGGCATTGTACTCATTGTGGTCGAAAACTAATTCTGGCAGATAGGAACTCCAATCAGCAAGAGGCGCAGGCAACGAGTCACCCTAAAGCGTCAATATCGACGCCGGAATTATTACAACCTCGGGCACGTTTTCCAAAGGTATCTTGTCTGATAACAGGGGGAGCTATTGGCGTGCCGCTCATCGTGGCAGCGGTCGTGTTCTTCGCTGTTTGGAAACCTGATGAGGCGGCTCCGTCAGCAACCATCACTCCTGTTGAAATCACCCCTATCCCGACTGATACCCCCATCCCAACTGATATCCCCACCCCGACTTGATACACCTATCCCATTACCAACTGCGATACAAAGTGGATCACTACTTATCGAAGAAAGAGGCTGGATCGAAATACTCAACACAGGTACAGTAATCCTTGGGCAAGAAACCCCAACTACACTGAATCAACTCATGGTATTCCATGGTCCAAACGCAAAAGGAGATGGCTTCAGTTGCAAAGGGTGTTACGTCATTGAGCCTCTGCCGGGTGTCAAAGTCAATGTGCCAGCAGAGGATATAAATGGCAGAGACATCATCTTCCGTTCAGGAGAAAGTTATCAATATCTGATCAAAGGAAGCCTGAGCGACAAAAAAGTGGATGATTTTTTTCTTGGTAGTTTGCCCATATTTGAAGTGTCTTATCTAGAAAGGGTTAAATAAATCCGAGCAGTCTGAGACCAAGTAGGTATCCAAAATTTTTGCGCGACACCAATGAAAGCGGCAAAGATTTGCTCATACATTTTTCATGAACAATGCGAGTGATGGAAACACCTGTGCTGGCTACTTACTCATCCGCCAGTTTTTTGGGATTTTAGTTTGACAATGTCACATTAAACAAATGTTCTATGAATGGTAAGGGCAGTCACCGCTATATATCGAGCTTATTCTTGATTTTAGCTATAACTGTCTGTATATGGCGCTTTCGCTCAACCGCTAAATGTGGGGGTGGCGACATTGCCAACCGCCATATATGGTGAATGTGACATTGTCAAATTAGGCAGAAATTTCGTCAGATGATCGCCGTGTTGGCTACTTACTTCATTTCCCTTTTGCATGACTTATGAGTATACTCAATTAGAATTATTGGCCAAAGTTGTATAACAAGGAGACATGCAATGCAATGTTCTCACTGTGATCAAGAACACCCCGAAGATACGCAATTTTGCCCGATAACCGGCAAGAAAATCATAATGCCCGGTTAACGACAATTAGAATTACCCCCCAACGACAACTAGAAATGCCCACCGATAAGGTCTCGGAAACGGCTAGACTCTTCTGGAAAAGGAGAGTCCATGACCGCGACCGATGCCCAAGTGAGGCTAATGATGAGAGAACGAACCAATGGCAAGACCCAGCAACAAGCGGCGGTCAAGGTCAACCTGCGCAGTCGCAAGACCGTGCAAAAATATGAGCAATTGGGGCAGCTGCCGAGTGATCTGAAAGAATCACGCCGCTACCGTACCCGCCCCGACCCATTTGAAAAGGACTGGGCTGAGATAGAAGCGAAACTGGCGGCGGCGCCCGAGTTGGAAGCAAAAGCCATTTTTGAATGGCTGTGCGAGCGGGACGGAACCCAATATCAGGAAGGACAACTGCGCACCCTGCAACG
>JALHSV010000461.1 GCA_022865525.1 Thermodesulfovibrionales bacterium | reverse complement strand
TCCTTACTTGACAAAAAAAGAAGAGTTCATTATCATTAAAAACCTTCTTAAGACTTAAAAAATAAGAGGCATATCTCTGTCTAAAATTTCAGTAAACATCCATGGAGGAAGGGGGTGAAGAGACAGTTCAATTTGTCGTTTCGTTTGTCAGTATTTTACTAATAACTCAGCGAAGGAGGTAGGAGATGTCAATTCCTGGACAGGAGAAGCAGTGGGATAAGGAAGAAAAGGAACATCGGAAATACAGCGATATTAGGATTTTTGCCGATAATCAGTTAAACAACTATACAGAAGATGAGCTGAAGAATTACAAGTGCAAGCATGATATTTCACAGTTGGAGCAGTTGGAATCAGGACCCTGGCCCAGTTTTGTAAGTGATTTAAAGAGAGAAGCGGTGCACAGGCATAAAGTGGGTCAAGATAACCTTATGATACCTACGGATATTGTAGATGATTTATTAGGGATTGTAGAGCTTTCATATAAAGAGCATGAGACGCACTGGAAACACGGCGGAATCGTTGGAGTTTTAGGTTATGGCGGAGGCATTGTCGGCCGTTACAATGACCAGCAGGCGAAATTCCCCAATATTGCCCATTTCCATACCATCCGAGTTAACCAGCCCGGTGCAAAATTTTACTCTACCGATTGGCTCCGGGGATTCTGCGATATCGCAGAATACCGTGGAAGCGGATTAACCAATCTGCATGGTTCTACCGGTGACCTCGTCATCCTGGGTTCATTCTCAGACCAATTGGAGCCTATGTTCTTTGATCTGACCCATGACCTTGGCGCTGACCTCGGCGGTTCAGGTGGTAACCTCCGTACACCTTCTGATTGTATAGGTAAAGCACGCTGTGAGTTCGCATGTTACGATACCATGGCTTTATGCTATCACCAGACCATGACGTATCAGGATGAATTACACAGACCTGCATTCCCATATAAATTTAAGATGAAATTTGATGGATGTCCCAACGGTTGCACAGCAAGTATCGCCCGTTCAGACATGTCCTATATCGGCACATGGAAGGATGACATCCGGATTAATCAGGATGCTTGCAAGGCATATGCCGCTGGTGAAATTCCAGCTAACGGTGGCGCATTTGCCGGTAGAGACTGGGGCAAGTTTGACATTCAGGCTGAAGTAATCAACCTTTGTCCTACCCAGTGTATGCAGTGGGACGGCAAGAAAATGAGCATCAATAATGCGGAATGCAACCGCTGTATGCATTGTATAGACGCTATGCCTGAAGCATTAATGATCGGTAAAGATCAGGGGTTGAGCATCCTCTTTGGCGCAAAGGCACCGATTCTTGAAGGGGCCCAGATGTCATGCATGACCATACCGTTTATGTATGCAAATCCACCATACACCGCTATTAAAGGTGTCGTAGCAAAGGTATTTGACTGGTGGACCGAGGAAGGCAAGAACCGTGAGCGTATTGGTGAAACCATACAGCGCGTAAGCTTAAAGACATTCTGTGAGGTGCTTGGAATTCCGCCAATGCCTCAGATGGTTACAGCGCCCCGTGCCAATCCTTATGTCTTCTTCAAGGAAGAAGAGGTCCCCGGTGGATTTACAAGGGATATTGACGATTACAGAACCAGACATCCAAGATAATATAAAGGAGGGTATGTTATGTCGAAAGGCAAGCTTGGTTATTTTAATCCCCAAAAGCCTATGGAAGGCAGGATCACTGATATCGGACCATGTCATTATGGGCAGATGCTACCGCCTGTCATCAGGAGGAATTACGGGAAATGGGCTTCTCACAGGATACTGGAGCCCGGTCTCTTAGTTCATGTTTCTGAAACAGGTGAAAAGGCTTTTACAATCAGAGCTGCAGCAGCAAGAATTATGTCAGTAGAGCATATCCGTGAAATCTGTGATATAGCTGATAAACATTGCAATGGATATGTAAGATTCACAACAAGAAATAACATTGAATTTATCGTAGACAGCGAAGAAAAGGCAAAAGCTCTCAAAAAGGAACTGGACAGCAGAAAACATGTAGGAGGCTCCTTCAAGTTCCCGACAGGCGGAACAGGAATGGGCATGTCCAATATCGTCCATACCCAGGGATGGATTCACTGCCATACCCCTGCAACCGATGCCTCTGGACCGGTCAAAGCTACTGCCGACGTGTTATTTGATGAGTTTAAAAATATGAGATTGCCTGCGAAACTAAGAATAGCCCTCGCATGTTGTCTCAATATGTGCGGTGCAGTGCATTGCTCTGATATCGCCCTTCTGGGTTATCACCGCAAGCCCCCTGCAATCGACCACGAAGTTTTAGGAAAGGTCTGTGAGATTCCGCTGGTTGTTTCTGCTTGTCCGCTCTATGCGATCAAGCCGATTACTACAGAAGATGGGAAAAAGAGCGTATCTGTCAATGTTGAAAAATGTATGTACTGCGGAAACTGCTACACTATGTGTTTGGCTCTGCCTCTGTCAGACGGAGCAGGAGACGGTGTGGCTATTCTGGCTGGCGGAAAGATTTCAAACCGGATAAGCCGGCCGAAATTCTCCAAGGTTATTGTGCCAATTTTGCCGAACAATACACCACGCTGGCCCGAAGTTACAAGTGTAGTAAAGAAGATGGTTGAAATCTGGGCAAAGGATGCGAATAAATACGAAAGACTTGGAGACTGGGCAGAGCGCATTGGCTGGGAAAAATTCTTCGAGAAGATGGGTCTGCCATTCACGCATCACTTAGTTGATGATTATCGCCTTGCTGTTGATACGTACAGGACATCGACCCAGTTCAAGTATACCGAACATGCATGGGCTGTATCCAGGGCTGTTGGTGGCATATAAGAAATTAAGAGGAGTGAAAAACTATGGGAAAACCAGAAGACATTAGACAGGCTATCTTGGACTTTGCTTCAAAAGGCGCTAAAACTAAATTCTATTTCAAAGATATGATGATCGGTGTGAAGAAGACTATTCCTGACGCCGGTGCATCAGAGATTAAAAGTGTAGCATCCGAAATGGTAAGAGAAGAGGTCCTGGAATTATTGTCAACAGGAAGCTCTACCATGTACGGTTTGAAGGGAAGAGGCATATCTGTTGAAAAATCAGGTGATGAAGGAGGATAGTAAAAGAACTATTACTGAGTAGTTCGTTTGCATCTTAAGGCACGGGTGGTTTAAAAAGGCCACCCGTGCTTATTCTTTTGGCAATATTTTTTTACTAAAACCTACCTCAACATAGGTAATTTCGCGAAGAATCCGTCACCCCCGCGAAAGCGGGGGTCCACTGAAAGCTTTGGGAAACATGGATCCCCGCCGGAGTTTACCCTCGTGAAGACGGGGGCGGGAATGACGAGATGATGCGGACAGATGATGAAAAGGGATTTTGAGACAGGTTCTAATCATTCATTGAAGGATATGAAAAATATGCAAGATATAGAACAGTTTATTGCTGAACAGAAGCTTCGGCTTGCGCAAGATCCGAAATGTGCTTCTTCCTATTATAATCTCGGCGTAGCATTTATGAATCAGGGAAAATTTGATGAGGCCATAGACGCATTTGAACAAGCCATCGAAGAAAGCGGTCGTATGTTTGAGGCATTTGTAAATCTCGGCTATATTTACTTCAAGGAAGGGGATATTGAGAAAGTCGTCAAAGCAAATCTGAGGGCTGTAGAAATAGAACCAAGATATGCAAGAGGCTATGCAAACCTGGGCTTTGCCTACCTTCAAATGGGGAAGACCAATGATGCTATTGAAGCCCTGCACAAAGCCCTGGAATTGAATCCCGAGATAGTTCAGGCCTGGTGTAATCTCGCAAATGCTTATCTGCAGAAGGGTGATATAGAAGAGAGCATCGAAACAAACAAGAAGATGCTGAAGTTAGCTCCGGATTTTGCATTAGGCTACAATAATCTGGCGAATGCTTATTACATGAAGGGCCAATTCAATGAAGCTATTACGTACTGTGACAAGGCAGTAATGTTGGGATTTGAAGCACATCCCGAATTTTTAAAACTCCTGGAGCCTCACCTTAGGAAAACAAAGAAAAAAACAACGAAAGAGCCGGAAAAGAAAACTCGAAAGAAAGATAAGAAATAGATATCACCGATGATCGAAGACTTTTTTTCACACTACGTAACTGTTGCCCGGAAAGCGGACGTTCTTTTCAAAACAATTCAGGAAAAATATCTTCTCAGTGTTCATTGCAAGCTTCATTGTTGTGATTGTTGCCATGCTGTTTTCGGCGTTTTCCCTATAGAAGCAGCATATATCAATTACCATTTTAACCGCCTTGAGAGAAAAGTAAAAAGGGATGTCCTTCGCCGTGCTGAAAAAGCAGAAGCTGAACTGTTAAAGGTAAAAGACAGACTGAAAGTTTTTGAGGAAGACCCCAAGATGAAGGTCTATGGTCTTGGCAAACAGAAGGTGAGATGCCCTTTTCTTTCCGATAAGGAAGAATGCGTTTTCTATGAAAACCGTCCTATTATATGCCGTATCTATGGGGTACCTTACAGCTTGAAGAAGGGCAAAAAAGAGCTTTCCTATGTATGCAATCTCTCGGGCTTTGAGGAAAAAGCAACGTATCCCGCAGTTAAACTCGACAACATCTACGAGAAGCTTGTCATACTCTCCATTGAAATGCTGAAGGAGGCAGGGTTCTTAAATCCTGCCGCTAAAGCTAATCTCATGCTGCCTCTCGCGCGGATTTTGCGCATGTCCTTTGATGACATTGTTAAGGGTAATTTCGGAGAGTAAGATACAGCCTATCAACATGATTTCCAAAATTTCTTTCAATAACCGGGAAATCTTTTGTTTTCTCATACTGCTTAATAATGGGTTTGAATGTTGTTACAAGGTCATCCACGCTGAAGGAACGCAATAACGTCAGGAACTCTCCCTGAGAACCGCAGTAATTTAGAAAAGCCTTTTTTGATTCAAGTCCGAGAAAAAAACCTGCAAGTGTAGCATCGACACATTTCTCATCTGCCCAGACAACATCACCGACACCGTCCAGTTTGTCGAGCCGCATCTGAATCGAGAGATGGAGGAGAAAATAGAACAGGGCAAGAACGGGATTGATCATCTCATTGATATCAGATCCCATGAATGGCTCATAGCCCCTTACTGTAGTAAGCCGGACATCGATCGGGGTTTCATCGTTGGGCTTCACGATAAAATCTCCTGCTGCATGATGCCAGGGAAAGATCATCCGGTAGTTTTCTATGTCGTAATATAAGGTAAGGATCATGGCAATCTGCCGGTAAATTTCGAAGCCCTGTCCAGACGAGAGAAACCGGTCTCCTTTGCCGTATTCCCAAAGTTTCATCTGTTGTTTGCCGTCTTCAGACTTCGCAATATGAAATTCATGATATCCTTCAAACCATTCTTCGAGCAGGAATACCATTGAATGCAGTTCGTCCAAATAATAAGGTTTTGGAATATAAGGAAGGTTGAATCGGGCATTCAGTGTTTTCAGAATAGTGAATTCTCTTTTTAAGGAATCCTTCCCCGTATCAGTCACAGCTACATTAAGATCGAATTTTACTCTGCCCTTCTTCGACATTACCTCAATACTCGCAGGATGGTAGAGGGCCCCATGTTTTTCTGTGCGGACACTTATTTCATTGAGCGAACTGAGATCGAAATCAGTTCCCAGGCTCTCATTGACTGCATCAAGCAACGGCTGGAAATTTTCCCTTGAGAGAAAATTAGTTATGGCACGAAAATAAATCCGGTAAGGGGTTTTCAGCGGATCAGCTTCAAGGGGGAAATCAAGTCCGTCATTGTCAACAGGAACAT
>JALHSV010000460.1 GCA_022865525.1 Thermodesulfovibrionales bacterium | reverse complement strand
CGATGAATATACATACTCTGATGGGAGACGCATCGTCTGCAACCCCTGATCCTGCAAGGGCTCTCAAGAATCTTGAGCGGCTGTTCCATGAAGCGCCTGAATTCATTGAAGGATATGCGGAGTGGATCGAAAAAATTGCGGGATTGTTTGCCCATAGTCAGTTTCTCTCGGACTATTGCATAAGGAATCCGTCACGACTATCAGATGCCGTAAAAAACCTTCACCTTCCTGTTGATAAACAGCAGATTCTTTCCGAAGCAAATGAGGTTTTCACTTCATTCGGTGATGAAACCCGCACCCCGCTCTACAAACAGCACGCGATGAAACTCCTGCGGGACATAAAGAAATACTCCCTCCTCAGCATAACAATGCGAGATATTTCGGGAATTACCGTCCTGCAGGACTGCATGTCGGAATTAAGCATCCTGTCGGAAGCAATTCTTGAACTTGCACTTGAGCTTTCATTCACCCTCATGAGGAGAAAGTTCGGATTGTTGCGAGACAATACGTTCTCTGTCATCGGTATGGGAAAACTGGGAGGCGGTGAGCTCAATTACAGTTCAGACGTAGACATTATCACGCTCTATTCCAAAGAGGATGGCACTTCCACAGGGGTACTCAATCCTTTCGGCATACGCCATAATAAGATTTCTTCCCACGAATATTTTTCTCTGCTTACCGAGACCCTGTCCGGATTGCTGCAAACTGCAACCGAAGACGGAATCGCTTACAGGGTGGATTTGCGCTTAAGACCCAATGGACAGAAGGGAGCGACTTCCCTCTCTCTTGATGCATATCATGCGTACTATGAAGCATGGGGGAAAACGTGGGAGCGTATTGCTCTGATACGGGCAAGACCCGTGGCAGGAGATACAGGGCTTGGTGCATTATTCATGCATACCATAGAACCTTTTGTATGGAGGCGATCAATTGACTATAACGATATTGATGAAATCAGGGAGCTCAAGAAAAAGATTGATACCATCTTTGATATCAACGATATCAAGCGAGGCTATGGTGGTATCAGGGAGATCGAGTTCTTTGTGCAGACATTTCAGCTCCTCTACGGCGGGGAGAGAAAAAATATCAGGACAGGATTCCTCGTGCATGTCCTTGAGGAGCTGAGGAAAGAAGGCTTCTTATCCATGGAGGATGTGAAGACCCTCTCAGAGAGCTATCTTCTCCTGAGGAGGATTGAACACCTGCTCCAGATGAAGGATGATCTTCAGACCTATTCCCTGCCGTCCGATCCCGAAGAACTGAGGATACTTGCGGGGAAAATGCAGTTCGCTCACGAACAGGATTTTCTCACTGAGCTGAAAGTCAAGAGGCTTATGGTAAGAGATATGTATAATGCACTGTTTGGCGGAACAGACACAACTCAGGAGATTCTCCTGTCCGTCATGGATGACCTTCCGGACGATGCAATCCTTGACTATCTTCGCTTTAAGCATTTCAGGAATCCTTCATCTTCACTGAAAAACATGCGTGCACTCCGTGAACAGATCTCAACGTGCAAGACCCTGCGTGAGAGAACCCTCCTGAGAAAGGCAGTTCCAGCCTTCCTCGAACAGATCATGAGTTCAGGGAGGAGAGATATGGCCCTCAGCATGCTTGTATCCTTTATCACCAGAATCGGAAATCATGAATCATATCTTGACCTCCTGTTGCAGAGGAACGACGCCAGGGAGGTCGTCGCAGGCATCTTCTCCACGAGCACGTACTTTTCACGGCTGCTCCTCAGTATCGAAAATCTTGAAGGTATCTTTGAATATCCTGACATACGGCTGGATCTCCGGTCCTTCCGGGAGCGCCTTGCTGTGACGCTCACCCGGTCTGATGACCCCCTCAATGCGATAAGGGAATTCAAGAATATCGAAGAATTGAAGTCCGGTATGCTTTTCCTGAAGGGTTTTCTTGATCCCTACTCGTTCACGCACACGTTAAGTATGCTTGCAGATACCATCATCAGGGCGATCGTTACCTATTTCCATGCAGGGAAGGAATTTGCGGTCATAGGACTTGGCGGGTACGGAGCACGGGACCTGAATATAGGCTCTGATCTTGATCTCCTCTTTATCAGCGCAGGGGACGGCATTCAGGGATTTCATGGGCTGTCATCTGCTCCGGGGACTGTTGCGGAAGAGCTGATCAGATTTCTTGCGGGATATACATCAAAAGGTTTTGCATACAAGATTGATATGCGCCTGAGGCCTGATGGCTCACGCGGAATCCTTGTAAATAATATAGAAGGATATAAAGCTTATTATCTTTCCTCCGCTCAACCATGGGAAATACAGTCATTGCTCAGGGCCCGGCCTGTTGCCGGCGATATGAATCTTCTCAGGACATTCCAACTCCTCAAAAAACAAGTTATCCTGCGGAGAGGCCGTGAAATGAGGGGTTCCGGGATACAGGAAATAAGGAAGAGAATTATCGCTGAAGTCTCCAAAGAATCCTCAGGATATGACATAAAAACCGGACCGGGCGGGATCAAGGAAATAGAATTCCTCATGCAATACCTTCAGCTGAAACATGCGGCGGGCAGACCTGATCTGATCGTCCATGACACAATGAATTCTTTTAAAAGACTTTCAAAATATGCTATTCTTGACGTGAAAACCATAGACTTCCTCCTGCAATCACATAGATTCTTGAAAGCAGTGGACACCCTGCTGAGATTCAATGAAGAGGACGTTGTAAAGGCTGATTCTGAACTGCTTGATGTGATGAGCGGATTCCTTAAGATGCCATCAACCGATATGTTCCTGAAAAAGATAGAGGCAATTAGGCGGAAGGTATATATAATTGCACAAACCTATTATGAAAAAGAATCATAATTGAATAGACAATATTTTTAGAAAATCTCCCCTTCCCCCTCTTTGCCAAAGAGGGGTTATATCCCTCCCTTTGGAAAAGGGAGGTTAGGAGGGATTTTATGATTATTAGTACACGCTGTTATGAAACAATTCTTACGAAGCAGATGAACGAATGCAATGGCCGTATTGATCATTAAAAATATACATACTGAAGGTCCCGGGACAATAGAGGAATTCCTCAGGAAAGAAGACATCCCGTTTCATATCGTTGAACTGGGTTCCGGACAAATACCGCCTCCACTGGAATCATACAATACTCTGGTAATGCTGGGGGGACCAATGGGGGTATATGACATGGAAACCTATCCCCATCTGATGGCCGGGTCACGTATCATCAGGGAAGCGATCAACAGGGATTTAAAGGTTCTCGGAATCTGTCTTGGTTCCCAGATGATTGCCCATTGTTTGGGCGCTGATGTGTATCCCGGACCGGAAAAAGAGATTGGATGGTATCATATTGAACTGACAGGAGACGGGTTAAAAGACCCTCTCATGAGAAAGCTGGCGATTCATCCCGGGGTTGGGGATTTCTGGAGAAAGTTCATGGTATTCCACTGGCACAGTGATACGTTCAAACTCCCTCCGGGTGCAACCCTGCTGGCAAGTTCAGCACGTTACAAAAACCAGGCATTCAAATTTGGAAACAATATTTACGGATTCCAGTTCCACGTGGAGGTCACAAAAGACATGATCATGCATTGGTTTGAGGGAATGTCCGATGTGAAAAAGATGCGTGAGGAAACCGACAGGATATATGAAGAATATGCAGGAAGGGCAATAAATTTTTATAAGATTTTTTTCAAAAAAGGATAGAAATTAAGGTTTTTTTCGCATAAAAGTTGAAAATTATGTTTAGTAATCCCCCTTCATCCCCCTTCAGAAAAGGGGGACGTAAAATTCTGGGGAAATTTTATAAAATGATGGAGCAAAAAGATACTTTTAAAAAATAGATGCATGGAAAGATAGTCCCCCTCTTTTTTAAAGAGGGATAGGGGAGATTACTAAAGAATAAATCATCCTTACTGCGAAAGAGGGATGAAAATTAACAGGAGAGGAAAGATGGCAAAAGCAACGATCAAGAGCAGGATGACAAAAACACGGGACAAAAAGGATGTGATGGAGCTGGTCAGGAAGCATGATGTGAAGTTCATACGGCTCTGGTTCGCGGATATCCACGGACAGCTGAAGAGTTTTGCAGTTCCGGTGGGTGAGCTTGAATTTGCCTTTAACGAAGGAATGGGGTTTGACGGTTCCTCCATTAAAGGTTTCGCACGGATAGACGAGAGTGATATGATCGCCCGTCCTGATCCAACCACGTTTGTCATCCTCCCCTGGCGGCCGGCGGAGCGTGCTGTCGCAAGGATGTTCTGCGATATCTATGAACCGGACGGCTCACCCTATAAAGGAGATCCGAGGTATGTCCTCAAGGTCAACCTCGAAAAAGCAAAACAGAAGGGGTTCACCTTATATGTTGGGCCGGAACTTGAATACTTTTATTTCAAATCCGACAAAGCCACGGAAACACTCGATCAAGGAGGGTACTTCGACTATCCCCTGGATGCTGCAGAAGACCTCCGGCGGGATACGATCCTCGCCCTTGAAACCATGGGGATTCAGGTTGAATACTCTCATCACGAAGTTGCGCATTCACAGCATGAGATAGACCTGCGATATGCAGATGCCCTCACCATGGCCGATATTGTTATGACACACAGAATCATCGTAAAGGAAATAGCCAAACAGTACAATGTCTATGCCACCTTCATGCCGAAACCTATTTATGGGCAGAACGGCAGCGGAATGCATACCCATCAGTCTTTGTTCAAGGGAAATCGGAACGCCTTCTTCGATCCAAAAGACCCGTATTTTCTCTCCGAAACCGCCAAAAAGTATATTGCCGGCCTCCTGACGCACGTAAAAGAGATAACCCTGATCCTTAATCAATGGGTGAATTCTTACAAACGGCTTGTTCCCGGGTATGAAGCACCTGTGTATATCTGCTGGGCAAGAAGAAACAGGTCCACCCTTGTGAGGGTGCCTCTCTACAAGCCGGGCAAGGAAAATGCAACACGCATCGAACTTCGTTCGCCGGATCCATCATGCAATCCTTACCTTGCCTTTGCCTGCATGCTGAATGCAGGGCTGAAAGGGATGGAAAAAGGGTATAAACTCCCTGATCCCATGGAAATGGATGTGTACCATCTTTCTGAGGAGGAGAGGGTGAAATACAATATCGATACGCTTCCGGGAAGCCTCAACAGGGCAATAGAGTATGCAGAAAGCAGTGAACTCCTCAGGGAGACGCTTGGTGACCATATCTTTGAGCAGTTTATAACGAGCAAAAAAGTAGAATGGGATGACTACCGGATACGGATTCATCCTTTTGAGTTAGAGAGATATTTACCGATACTGTAAGAAACAGGGTACAAGGATCCTTTTCTTTTATTTTTCTGATATCTCGGGTTCAACGTGAACAACGATGTCCACGACTGAGGGGAATTCTCTCTTGATGGTCTCTTCAATGCTGTCAGCAATCTCATGACTTTTTTCTGTTGAAAGGTTTCTGCCCACGAGCACATGCAGGTCAAGATAGATAGAATTCTCAGACCCCCTCGTCCTGATATCATGACATCCTCGTACTCCATCCAGACTGTTTACTAAAGACTCAACAGCTCTCGTATTGAGACAGACGGTATCCACAAGTACATTTGAAGCATCTTTCAGGATCTCATAGCCGATCCGTGCGATAAAAATTGCGATGATGAGACCCACTATGACATCTGCATGAGGATACCCCATTCGTGAAAAAACAAGACTTGCAATGACGGTAAGCGATACAACAATATCGCTCTTTGTATGCTTGGCATCTGCTATGAGAAATTCACTGCCGAGCTGCTTTCCCTTTCTCTTTTCATAGAGCATCACAAAGATGTTAACTCCCGTCGTCATGATCATAATAAGAAAACTGGTCTGTGTAACCAGTGTTTTATGATCTTCATGGAAAGATTGATATACTTTTTTCAATATTTCAAAACAGGTAGTAAACAGCATAACAGCGATGATAATGGTGAAGAGAGTTTCATATTTTTTATGTCCATAGGGGTGCTTTTCATCCGGAGGATTTGATGCTATCCAGATTCCGACCAGGCCTATCACATTGGAAGCTCCATCGAAAAAAGAATGAAATCCATCAGACACCATTGCTACTGAATTCGTGATAAAACCATACACAGCTTTTGCAAGGGCAACAAGAACATTCAGAATCAATGTGGCGATGAGGACTTTCCGGACCTGCGCGGGATAGTCTGTTTTTATAGAATGATCTTTTCCCATCTCTTTTTGAATTCTCCGAATGTCCCCTCTCCGATAGATTTTCTCATATTCCTGAAGAAATTCAAATAGAAATGGAGGTTGTGTATCGTATTCAATCTCATCGAGAGTATCTCCTTTGAGAGAAAGAGATGTCTCAGATATCCCCGGGAATAATTTTTGCAAGTGTAACAGTCACATTCAGGATCAAGAGGATCCCTATCTGCCTTGAACTCCTCCCTCTTGATACTGAGTTTACCCCTGCTTGTGAACAATGTTCCGTTCCGCGCATTCCGGGTAGGCATGACACAGTCGAACATATCAAAACCTGCCTCAACAGCTTTCAGGACATCGCCCAGCTCACCTATCCCCATGAGATATCGGGGTTTATTTTCAGGGAGCAAGGGTGCGGTGAAACGGATCATCCTATGCATATCTTCTTTCGGCTCTCCAACGCTGAGTCCTCCCACAGCATATCCATCGAACCCTATCCCGACGAGTTCTTCTATATTTTTCTTCCGCAGATCTTCATAGAGACTCCCCTGAACAATGCCGAACAAGGCCTGCCCTTCCCTCTTCAGTTCCCTGCACCGGGCAGCCCACTTAATCGTTCTGTACATTGAAGTCATCGCGTATGCATATGATGAAGGATATGGAGCACAGTCATCGATAACCATTGCGATATCAGACCCGAGGAAGGACTGAATCAACATCGCTTCATCAGGCCCGAGAAAATGCATCGAACCGTCGAGATGAGATTTGAAATGAACGCCGTCTTCCTCAATCTTTCTCAGGGCAGAGAGGCTGAAAACCTGGAACCCTCCGCTGTCTGTCAGTATCGGCCTGTCCCAGTTCATGAATCTGTGCAGGCCTCCGAGGGATTTGATGATT
>JALHSV010000459.1 GCA_022865525.1 Thermodesulfovibrionales bacterium | reverse complement strand
GCCTTTCTCCAAGCATCAACTCTTGTTGGTCCATAATGATAAGCAGTAATCGCAGTATCTACAGACTTATATCTATAGATTAATTCCAAGAAATATAAATATGCGAATTGAATATTGGTGGTTTCAGAGTTAAGTATCTCATTTGTACCTGCAATATCTTCACAAGTAGGTATTTTTCTGAGTACATCTGTAAGAGCAATTTCTGTCAATCCAGTCGGACCGAAAGATTTACCATCAGGGTGAACTCCTATGGGGCCTTTACCAAGAGAAGTCAATGCATCAAAGTACTTTTTAGATTCTTCAAGCATAGACTTGTCAAGGCTACTTTCGGCTTTTATTATAGCATCAAAAGTATTTGGTGCTTTATTCTCAAGAGCAACAGCCTCTTTGTTTGTTGCTAAACTTGTTACCTTCGCTTCAATAAAATTCTCTGAATTAGGTTGCTTCGTCGCATTTGTTACAAAAGCACCAGCACCAAGCAGTCCCATTACAATAACAAGTATGGGATACTTAATTAATACATGAAGCACTAAACTGCATATACCTTTTGGTTCTGCGTACATGGCTGTTATCTCCTATTTTTCCAATCACCACCAATTGACCACTGTAGGAAGGCAACTCCCCTAACGTCATCATTTTCTGGTTGATGAAAGTATCCGAAGTATTCTCCACGTATGCCAATTGACAGTTCGCCCCAATTATTGAGGCTTGTTTTAATGGGGTGTTTAATCTTGATACCAATAGCAGGTCTAGCCCTATTATTCCAAAAATCTTCATTATGATCAGAAACAACTAATCCGAAACCAACAAAGTTATTAAATACCCAATCTGTACTTCCAAGTTTAGCCCAATCTATACCCTGTTCAACGTACATATCTAACTTTGCACCTTTTTCAATATCAGTTGAAGGTGTATAAGAAAGTTCCCCCCACGTTGACCAAGGATAGCCGATTATCTCGGCTCTTGCTTGATAACTAAATATTGAAACTGCCATTAAGACTACCAAAACTGCCAAACACCTTTTCATTTAAACCTCCTTTTTTTAAACAGCCCGGATAATGATACCACCCACAATATCTCGCCATCGATGTTCTTAAATCTCATGCCAGACCTGCTCAGCCTGTGAGAGATCGCTCACCAGTTTAACGATCTGTGATGCGGGCTCTTCAGCTGAGAGTCAGTTCATTGGACATCATAGCTTTTATACAAATGATTTTGAGGCAGACATGCAATACTCTAAAATGGGTGATCTCTGTAGAATATACCCAAAAGGAGGTATCCACAACGTTCTCAGTCACTGCATCGCCCGACTTGATTCCACTGTAACAGCAAAGTGATAATGTCCTATTAGAGCAAAATGAAAATGTCCTGAATGCAGAGTGCTATACTGCCCGTTTTCAGAAGGAGGCAGGATGGCAGGAAAGGACATTATCATAATGCGGCAGAAAGAATTAAAGCGGTTACATGTGATTCACAAAGTCATCGAAGGGGAACTAACACAGGTAGCGGCGTCTGAGATGTCACTGCTCAGTGAGCGACAGATAGGACGTATAGTAAAGCGCATACGTGAAGAAGGGGATAAAGGGATACAGCATCGATCCCGGGGCAGAGAGTCGAGGAGAAGATTACCCAAAAAGCTTAAAGACAGGGTTGTAATGCTTTACCTGCAAAGGTATAAAGGGTTTGGGCCGACACTGACAGCAGAGAAGCTTTATGAGATAGATGCAATAGATCTGAGCAAGGAAACAGTGCGGAAGTGGCTGATTGAAGCTGGGCAATGGCAGAAGGGCCGGAAATCCAGGACACATAGGCAGTGGAGAGAGCGAAAGGCCCATTGTGGGGAGATGGTGCAAATGGACGGCTCTCATCATGACTGGTTTGAAGGCAGGAGGCCGAAGTGTGTGCTTATGGGGTATATAGACGATGCTACAAGCAGGATATTTTGCAGATTTCATGAATATGAAGGAACAATACCGGCTATGGATAGTTACAAACGGTATATCAGGAAGTACGGCATTCCCATGAGTGGCTATTTTGACAAGCATACAACGTATAAATCGCCTGCTGAACCTTCAATAGAGGATGAAATCAATGGGACAGAACCGTTAAGCGAATTTGGCCGGGCCTTAACTGAACTGGGGGTGGAGATAATCCACGCGCACTCGCCTCAGGCCAAAGGGCGCGTAGAAAGGATGTTTAAAACCCTTCAGGACAGACTGGTAAAAGAGATGACCATACGGGGAATAAACACGATAGAAGAAGCGAACACGTTTTTAAAGAGTTATTTGTCTTTTCACAACAAGAGGTTTGCCGTGAAACCGAAAGCGCAGAACGATTTGCATAGAGCAATACCCAAGGGACTGAATCTCGATAAGATTCTATGTATAAGGACAGAGAGGACCCTGAGGAATGACTCTACGATAGCGCATAACGGCAAGTTTTATCAGATACAGGAGGCTACGCTGTCGAAGAAGGTGTTAGTAGAAGAGAGGGTCAACGGCAAGATGCTGATAACCCATAACGATACCAGCTTGAAGTTTAAGGAGATAACTACACGACCGGAGAAGCAACAGAAACCATCTCGTGTATCTCGACAGAGAAAAGGACACACTCCAGCAGTTGATCACCCATGGAGGAAATTGAATTATCAGTTATTTAACAAAAGGCAAAATCGGCGAAAAAAGCTGATTGAGGTTGCAGCGTAAGAACCAGACATTTTCATTTTGCCGAAAACCGGACATTTTCATTTTGCCTTGACACTACTGCAGAAATTCATTGACAATCACCCTGAAAAATTATAGTCTCTTTTACAAATATAGAATACGCTTACAAATAAACATTAGATCTCGGAAATATTGAGGAAGCTACCAAATGTATCGTCCGTTCTTTTTCTCAGTCTGTGTCGTGGTACTGCTCATTTCGTTCGCGTCTGGCGGTAATCATAAGACTGATCCTCCACTGGGCCAACTGCCGAAGTCCTTTGATTCTCCGTTCACTCCTCAGCATATCAATCCCGACACGGCTACGATTTCGATTTCTCCAG
>JALHSV010000458.1 GCA_022865525.1 Thermodesulfovibrionales bacterium | reverse complement strand
TGCGCGGGACTGGTTAAATTAGTTGATGCCGCTGTGAAGGATTCCGGTAAAAAGATTCCGGTAAAGAAGACGAAGATCGGTATACAGGGCGGGCTTGTATAACTTACAAAATTGTTTTCCACTTGACAAAATTGTCTGACACTTTTTAATGTATATTTAGACGGCAACCGATTGCCGTCTTATTAATCTTTCGAGGTAATTATCATGTGCAGATTAGCCGCTATAACTTCAAAGGAATACTTTTCCCCCATGGAAAATATCCTTGCCCTTGAGACCATGAAGGAAGGCCATGACGGCTCAGGTCTCGGCTTAACGCTGAAAGACCTCGGGGGTCACTTCGAGCATCTCAAAGGGTATCCGATTCTCTCGGGAATTTGCTCAAAAAGCGGGGCAAAAATTCTCGATGACTTCATGGACAAGGCAGGGTTCCAGTTAAAAGATATCTGGGCGCCGAAAATAAAACCCATCAAAGGGATAAAATCCCGTGACCATTATTTCGCACGGGCTTACGATTATCCTTTCTCTTACAAATACAAACCGACGAAGGAAAAAGAAGATCTCCTGATGAACATCCGCCTTACCCTGAGAAAGATCGGTGAACCCGACGAGTCAATGTTTATCTTCTCATTCTATCCTGACGTACTGACTCTCAAGGAGGTTGGGGACCCGCTCCAGGTGGCAGAATTCTTTGGCCTTGATAAAGGTGGCCTGAAGGCAAAAATCATCTTTGCCCAGGGAAGACAGAATACAAACTATGCAATTTATCTGTATGCATGCCATCCATTCTTCATCCAGGGATACTGTTCGATGACAAACGGAGAGAATACTGCTTTTGTCCCGATCAGGGAGTTTCTGATGAGCAGGGGATTCCCCGGATACATAGGCTACAACAGCGACAGTGAGGTCTTCACCCATATCATGCATTATACGGTACGGCAGTTGGGATACCCTTTACCATACTATAAGGATGTTATAACGCCGCTCAAAGATTCTGAAATCGAGACCAGACAGGACAGGGAGGCGTTACGGCTCATCAAACAGTCCCTGAGACCGCTGTGCATTGACGGGCCGAATGTTGTCATCGGATTTACCCCTGATGGAACCTGCTTCATGGCACACGATGCAAAGAAACTGAGGCCCGGGGTTGTTGGCGGGGTAAAAGGCAAATATGCATTAATGTCTGAGGAATGCGGACTTGACAGCTCCATTCCCATGAGGGACAAATCAGGAGACATTTTCCCCATGAAATACGACATGGTAATCGTCAGGCCTCAGGCAGAGGAGGTTCAAGTATGGAACCAGCTACAGCATTAGATCATAATCATCAGCTCTCACTGAGAGAATTCCCCTACATTATCCGGTGGAGGGACGACAGGTGCAAACGGTGCGGGAGATGCACTGCGGTCTGCCCTGTGAAAGCTATTGCACCGGCTGTAAAAGTTCAGCGGGTTGTTCAATCAGAGGGCCCTGTTCCAACACCGACTGCGGTAAGAAAGATTGTCCACACCGTTGAGCAGGTGACGGATATCGAGAGGTATTGCACAGGGTGCGGGACGTGTACCCTTGTATGTCCGAATGATGCGATAGAGCCTGAATACAATCCAACGAACAAATTCCTGCACTTCAAGAACAGAGGCGGGGAAGGCTATAGGCGGGGGGGCAGAAGGAACGACCCTTCAATATCCACTCTCGACAGACTCAAATTCACCAGGATATCGATGCTCACAGATCCTGCACTAGATGCAGGAAGACACGAATTCCGCGTGAGAACCCT
>JALHSV010000457.1 GCA_022865525.1 Thermodesulfovibrionales bacterium | reverse complement strand
CAGGCCGACCTGTTGGGAGCACATGCTTTGGGCATTCGCTACATATTGGCAACCACGGGGGATCCGCCAAAACGTGGGCCGTATCCATCCAAGGCTGTTTACGATTACAACACACTTGAATTGATCAAGTTGATTAAAAAGATGAACGAGGGCAGAGATTACAACGACAAGGAGTTCGGGGGGAATACCGATTTCAAGATTGCCTGCACCGCTATGCCAACGGCAAGAAATCTCGACAGCGAGCTGAAGAGAATGAAAAAAAAGATCGACGCCGGTGCGGATTTTTTTCAAACTCAGGTGGTATATGACGTACGTAAGGCCATCACTTTCTCCCAAAAGGCGAGGGAATTGGGAAAACCCGTACTGATAGGCATCATGCCGCTGAAAAGTCCTAAAATGGCCAGGTACATGAAGGATAACGTGGAGGGCATCGATGTCCCTGATGAAGTTATTATGAGCATGGAAAAAGAAGGGACCACTGGAATTGAAATCGCGTGCAACATTGTTAGAGACATCCATAAATTCGTCGACGGTATCCACATAATGGCCTTGGGAGACGTAAAGGGCACGAACCAGATCATTGAATACGTGACAAAACTGACGGGTGAATCCTAGAACCAGCAAGATCAGTATTCCATATTGGATCGATTTGACACCGACTTGGTTAAAGATCCATTCAGGGGGAAGTATAATATTGAAAGAAGACGGCGAGGAATAAGGCCAGAAACTCTGGTCACAGAACAGCGTGTGAAAAGAGGCGTGGCCCTCCCCCTTAAGTGGGAATCAGTAATACATCCCTTTGGCGATAACCAAGCCGCCGGCCCTGCCGATGGTCATGACTTATTCAAAAGGAATTTTATCATGGACATACAACAATTTAAATGGACTGAAGCAGATGGATGGCAACCGCATGAATTAAAAATACAGGATGAAAATCCACAACTGGTACTCATATTTGGCGCCACCCGGAGATTAAAAGACAAAGAGATTTATAATCAAATCAGGAATGCATTTCCTGAATCCGTATTATTTGGATGTTCCACGGCTGGTGAAATTTCCGATATTTATGTAACTGATGATTCAGTGGTTGTAAGCGCCATAAAGTTTAAATCTACACGGGTAAAAGTTGCGAAATTAAAAATTCAAGATATGAAAGATAGCTATGAAGCAGGCAAAGAACTCACCCAACAAATTGATAAAAGCGGTTTAAAGCATGTCATTGTATTATCAGATGGATTAAAAGTAAATGGAAGTCAATTAGTCCAGGGATTAAAAGAGAATTTACCCAAGGATGTCTATATAACTGGCGGCCTTTCCGGGGATGGTCCGGATTTTACCGAAACTCTGGTTATCGGCAATGCTCCTCCGGAAAGCGGAATAATTTCTATTATTGGGATATATGGAGACAAAATAAGAATTGGTTATGGATCTGTGGGTGGCTGGGATCCTTTTGGGCCGGAGCGTTTGATTACCAAATCCAAAGGTAATATTCTCTATGAATTGGATGGAAAATCCGCCTTGGAATTATATAAAAAATATTTAGGTGAGCATGCTAAAGGATTACCGGCTACCGGACTATTATTTCCCCTTAGTCTCCGGGCAAAGGAAGAAGAACGGGGAGTAGTAAGAACCGTTTTAGCTATTAATGAAAAAGAACAGAGTATGACTTTCGCTGGTGATTTGGCCGAGGGTTCTTATGCACGTCTGATGAAAGCAAACTTTGACAGGTTGATTGATGGTG
>JALHSV010000057.1 GCA_022865525.1 Thermodesulfovibrionales bacterium | reverse complement strand
GGTCATGAAATCCGCAGTGATACCTGCTCTGACCGGGTTCATCAATACGTAGGCGATAGCAGTGATGAGATAAGATTCGTCCTGGATGATCTCTGATTTGAACCGACTCTGAAACACATACCCTTTCCCTCCCTTCTTTTTACGATAATGTGTGCCGTACCGGCCGTTCAAATGTTTGAAAAATTCCGAAAGCCGGCCGCTGCTATTTTCCAACACCAGGTGATAATGGTTGTCCAGTAAACAGTAAGCAATAATCTTGATCTTCAATTTCCGGGAAGTTTCCACTAAAATCTCGATAAACGTTTTTTTCAAACCTGAACCGGAAAATATTTTCTCGCCTCCGTGCCTCCGGTTCATTGCATGGTGCAATGCCCCTGCATAGGTCAATCTGATCCGTTGCATAATTTACAACATCATATATCCTGCTGACAAAGTCAAGAAGTCAAACACCGAGTAAGATCCCCTGACTTCCTTGGCCAGTCGTTCCGCCAAAACAGGAATTTTCCCTTGTCGGATGGACAATTGAAAATGGCCTAGCGGCGTTCTCCCCGGGCGATGACATGATAAAAAGCGTTTTCATATTCAATCCGTAATGGCCGCGACATGAGAGGATTCTATGCATGAAGAAACGAATTGTCAATTTCTATTTTTGAGACCTGACCCCGATGCCTTCCCAAAGTCCCCGCAGGGGGCACCGTCCCCATTCTTCTTTTTAATATAGAAAAATCGATTTATAAATTATTATTCGAAATTGGACTATAGGTTGATTTTAGATTTAAATATTATCAAAACTCAAATGCAAAATGAGGGTCAGGTCTTGAATTATCAGGTTAATTGCTGATCTTTCTCACAGCTCTGAAGGGCCAAACTGATTGCTGCACGAATCATGATAAAAGCCCCGGAATATTCCTCCCCCAAATGGATATGACATATCTTGAAACTGCTAAAAAACTGTCATTTCAAGACCTGACCCTCATGCCGGAACTTATTCAAAACTATTTTTGAGATCGCCGCCATGTTTCCCTCATTATATATTGACGGCTCAGCAAGAGAGCGAGACCGTTCGGAGGTTAGCATGCGCAAGATAATGATTTCCTTTCTTGGATTTTTACTGATCATTTTTGCGGCCTGTGATCCCCAAAAATACCCGGAACACAAGGCGTTGTATGACTTTCTGCTCGCCTGCAATGAAGGCAACACCATGAAAATGCACAAGACGCTGGCGGGAGAAATAAGGACCTGGCTGCCGCAGCAGGCCGGCGCGATCAGGCAAAAGATGCAGCAGAAGGGGATGAAATTCGATAAATTCAGCATGGACCCTCCAAAAACCAGGCCCACCATCTTTCCCAAGAAGGTCGACGGGGTCATAAAAATCGAATTCCACCCCGAAGTGAATATCCATTACAACTCGGTCCGCATCCTGATCGCCATCATGAAAAGAGTCAAGGTGACCGTTGATCCCAGCCGACCCGGGCCTTACATGCTGATGATGGAACCCGGCATGTTCCTGGCGGTGATGCCGGGAACGAGCTTTGAAGACTGCCGGATCACCGGCTTCAAGAACACCCGGAACCAGGGCCTCACTGGGGCGAACTGGTACGGCAATTACTTCTGGACATTGGTTCACTGAGGTCGCCTGCGATCGGGGACGACCCCCGGAATTTCGCATTGGACGTTTTCAATCAGAATTTGAGAATTTGGGGACGGTGCTTGACTTTGTGACTTTAGCTATTTTCAGCGACGATCCGTTTGCGGGCATCCTTGTACAGCTTGGCCAATGAGTGCAATTTGATATCACGAAATTCCAGTAACTGCGCGATCTCCCTGTAGGTAAGTCCAGACAATTCTTTCAACCTGACCAGCAACTCTCCGCGCAATTGTTTCCCGGCCAGC
>JALHSV010000456.1 GCA_022865525.1 Thermodesulfovibrionales bacterium | reverse complement strand
GTGGCTGGATCATTGTCAATAATCAGTATCCTTTTAATCTTTTGCAGCTTCTCGAAAGTTTTCAGCTTTTTCAGGAGAACGTCTTTTTCAACCGGTTTTACAATATACTCAGCTGCACCGAGACTGAACCCCATTCTCTGGTCATCAACAATAGAAAGAATAATAACCGGAATATCCTGGGTATCAGGGTCATTCTTCAGTTCCCGCAATACTTGCCAACCATCCTTCCTCGGCATCATGACATCCAGAGTTATAGCCATGGGTTTCAATTGTTTTGCCTTTGCGACAGCCTCGTCGCCACCCAGAAGACCAACTACGGTATAGTCCTCACCAAGATACTTGCATATGATATCGATTGCTTCAGGGTTATCATCAATTGCAAGGATAATTTTTTTATCCTGCTTTCTCGCCCCAATTTGATCTATCAAATATTCTTCTTCGGATTGAGTCACTATGCCTTTAATAAGCTCGCAGCCTTTGCAGAAATCCACTTTCTCAGGATATGCCGCTATTTTCATGCCGGTGCAATGTGTTCCCATAATCAGCCAGCATCGGGGTTCGCTACTTCCATAGGCAGGGCAGCTCGGCTGTCCGCAGCGGATATATTCCCAGCAACGCATCGGCTTACCCGCATATGCCGGCTCCCGGAGGAACTCGTCAACAGGTTTTCCAAAATAATCAGCCAATGCCTCAGCCATTCTGGTCTCGACAACTGGTTCACCGGTCTTTTCAAGCATTTCTTTCTTGAGAGGGAGGGTAAAACAGAACGTGCTGCCCTCACCCACGTTACTGGTCACCCATATAATCCCTTTATGCAGTGAAACAAGTCCCCGTGCAATGCTGAGACCGAGACCCGTACCCTCATATTGGCGGATTGTCGTTAGGTCTGCCTGCACAAACTTGTCGAAAATCTTCCCGAGATCTTCTTCTTTTATGCCGATGCCGGTATCTTGAACGCAAATTTCCATGAAGAGCGGTGGCTCTCCCGGTTTGACTGCCCTCTCGGAAAGTCTTGCTGATATGGTTATTCCGCCTTTTTGCGTAAATTTAATCGCGTTTGACAGGAGATTGATCAGGATCTCTTTTACCCTGTCTTCATCACCATAGACAAGGGGCATCCCGTCCGGAATATCGACCGTAAGCGTAATACCTCTTATCTTCATTTGCGGTTCAAAGGCAGGAGTCGCAGAAGCAATAAGCCATTTGAGGTCAAGCTCCTTTGGATTAATTTTCATCTTCCCGGCTTCGATCTTGGAAATATCAAGCACATCATTGATCAGTTGCAGGAGATGTCTCGCATTGTTCGCAACCTTGTTCAGACTCCTCACCTGTTCTTCATTGACGGGACCGTCGACACCATCGATCATCAGATCTGTATACCCTATGATGGCATTCATCGGGGTACGGAGTTCATGCGACATGTTTGCCAGAAATGTTGATTTCAATTTATCCAGCTCCCGGAGATCTTTATTCGCCCTTTCGAGCAAATTCATGAGCCTCGTCCGTTCATTCAGCAACCCGGTTTTCCTCTTCACCTCCTCCTCCAGTTTATTACTGAAGGATGCGACGCTCTCGACCATGTAGTTAAAGGTTCTTCCCAAAATTCCTATTTCGTCCTCAGTCTTCACATCAACTTTCACTGACATGTCACCTTCTGCAAACTTTTTCGCTTTGTCAGCCAGCTTCTCGACCGGATGTCTGACGAGTTGATTTACCATGATATAAGTAAGGATGATCGCTATGGGGATGAGGAATATCACAATTATGATTGTTCTATTCCTCTGGGCAACAACCTGGGCATAGGTCCGCTCGGCATCAAGCCGCACTACTATACCCCCGAGAACTTTTTTCGAGGCCCCATGACAGTGATAGCAATCCTTATCATTCAAAATGGGGCGCATGACAACAATTTGTCTTCTTCCGGATACGAAATCCTCAAGAGGCTTCCGGGGATCAACGCGGGGCTCAAGCCCTGTCTCAAGAGTCTCTGTGAGTTTCCGGGAAATATGCTTATTATTGATAGAGTCAGTCAGTGTTGTACTTACTTTGTCTTTATGGGTCGAATACGTAATCTTCTGATCGAAATCACAGATAAAGACCTCAACGTCCTTCATCTTCGCCCGTATATCCGACAATTCCCGTTCAATCGCTGCACTATCCCCAATCTCCATGGGATACTTAATGCCGGAATAAATTGAGTCAGCTAGTTCGATGCTGAGTGACGCAGCTATTTCCAGTCTGTCTTTCGTTCCAAAATATATTCTCATGTAGATCTCTGCCAGGAGAACAAGGAGTATGATAATAAGCATAGCAGCCATTATCTTGTAGCCTAATCTTTTTCGTATAATTCCAAACATAGTATTTATTATTTATCGTTAAGTATTGAATGCTTTTTCATCCTTCATCCTTCATCCGTTGTCCTTTCTTCCTAATGCGCTCCTCCGTGAATCATTGGCTTGTACCGGAAAGCCCTGACCCTTTCTGAAGTGTGACAGACCTCGCAAGCCTCAATTTTCATTTTTCTTTTTATATGCTGAGGGCTTCCCGTGCTGACATGAAATTCACCGGGTCCGTGACATACTTCGCATCCGGCGTTCTTAAGATGAGGTGTTTTTTCAGCACTAATGAAACCGCCCGGCTTGCCATAGCCGGTTGTATGACACGTGTAACATCCCTTGATTTCTTCCTCGGTTAACCCCTTTTTCACCCGTTCGATACTCCTGAAAGATGAAGCCTTCTTGGCATAGGTCATAAAATATTTATATTCATTCTCATGGCAGGATTTACATGCGTCAGAACCGACATATCGGGGTATTTTGTTTCCCATCTGCTCAGCAGCTAACGGCGCATGCATGATACATGAGAAAAGAAGGATAAAGAGTGTATATCGTATCGAAATATTAAGGGTTTCAAAATTGAATTTACCTACGTCAAAAAATATCCCTCTATGAGCCGTTGGCTCCGAGCCATAGGCCTTGCCCCTCTTTTCCAAAGAGGGGTTTGAATCCTCCCTTTGGCAAAGGGAGGTTAGGAGGGATTTTATAAATAATGTTGTTAATATTATGAGTCTGTTAATAAAAGACAGGACTTTCACGATCTTATTTTCCTTCATCAGATGAATTTTTGCAACTGAGGTATAATGCAGTATGGCTTTTGTACTTGCTTTTTCCGGAAAAGGCGGGACAGGAAAAACAACCCTCGCAGGTCTTACCATCCGTTATATCATCGAAAAAAAGAAATTGCCCGTGCTTGCAGTGGACGCTGATTCAAATAACTGCCTGAACGAAGTCCTTGGCGTAGATGTCCATGCAACAATCGGGAATCTGCGCGAGGACTCGATAACTTTGATCAAAAGCGGTGCTGAGAGGCCCGGTGGCATGTCCACGGAGCAGATATTTGATTATCAGGTCCAGCAATCACTCGTTGAATCAAAAGGATTCGATCTGATGGTCATGGGAAGGCCTGAAGGCCCGGGATGTTACTGCGCTGCCAACAACATCATCAGAAAATACACAGATCAACTGTCAGAGACCTATCCGTATGTTGTAATAGACAATGAAGCCGGCATGGAACACCTGAGCAGAAGAACAACGCATAAGGTAAATATTCTTTTGATCATTAGCGACCCGACGGTGAGGGGAATTCGTACTGCAAAAAGGATTGACGGTCTTGTTGATGAACTGCATCTCGAGATTGACAGACGTATAGTCATCATAAACAGAGCTGCAGATGATGACTCTTTAGGGTTAAAAAGACGCGCAGAGGAAGAAGGGTTACCTATTGCAGGTATCATACCCCACGATCCTGTTATTGCTTATTTCGATCTTCAGGGGAAACCCGTCTTTCAGATGTCACATGATTCAGCGGCAATACAGGCTTTATTCAGCATACTGGATTCATTGCATATCCCATAAGCTGAAAACATCTCCCTGAAAAAAAGGCCTTGATTTTTTAAAAAATACGTTATAAAATTTCGTGCAATTTTGAGTTGACAAAGATTTTGTGTTGTACTATCTTTGAGATACGAAAGGTATCCTGGAAGGAGGTGAGAATTCAATGAAGAAGGTTATAGCATTAGTATTATCATTAATGTTATTGGTTGCTTTTACTTTAGGCTGCAAACCGGCTGAAACACCAAAGCCTGAGGTACCAGCTCCGGCTCCGGCAACAGCTCCGGCTCCGGAAAAGGCTCCGGCTCCTGAGAAGCCAGCCGAAGCTCCGGCAACAGCTCCAGCTCCGGAAAAGCCAGCACACAAATAAAATATTCGGAAATTCAGGGGACAGACAGAATACCTGTCCCCTGAATTTGCTTTTTCGGCTGAAAACTGGTATAGTCATTTCAATTGCGAATCG
>JALHSV010000455.1 GCA_022865525.1 Thermodesulfovibrionales bacterium | reverse complement strand
CTCCCATAATGATTTCGATTATCGTCGCTGCGTACAACGAAGAGAAGAGAATACTCCCCTCCCTGTTTACTATTCGGGATTACTGTATCACCAAAAATATGGATTACGAAATCATTGTCGTTGATGATGGAAGCACTGACAACACGCGCAGGGTCGCGATGGATAAAATGCCGCAAATCCCTCATCTGAAGGTCATCGGCTATGATACCAATATGGGGAAGGGATATGCCCTGAGAAAAGGAGTGCTCTCATCAAAAGGCGATTTTGTACTTCTGACAGATGCCGACCTCTCTACGCCTATTGAGGAACTTTCCAAATTATTGCATTTGATTCATAATAAAAAGTGCGATATTGCCATAGGTTCGAGGGCGCTCTCCCTCAGTGAGATCATCAAGAAACAGCCGTGGTGGCGGCAGGGTATGGGAAAGTTCTTCAATAAGATTGTAAAAACTCTCATAATAGACGACTTTAATGATACCCAATGCGGGTTTAAACTTTTTACAGGAGATAGTGCGAGGGATCTCTTTAAAGAAGCGCAGATAAACCGGTTTGCCTATGATGTTGAAATCCTCGCTTTAGCCAAGAAAAATGGCTACAGGATTCGTGAGGTTCCGATCAGGTGGGTCAATTCACCACAATCGAAAGTGAATCCCTTAAAGGATTCCGTACAGATGTTTTTTGATCTTCTGAAAATACGGACTCGTGTGGGAAAGGTTTAAAATAAAACAGGGTCCAAGGATTCTGCGCCCCGGCGCATCCGCCTGTGGCGGAAAGGATTCAAGGGGTCAAGTGGAAAATAAACATAATCCATTACTAACAATCTTCACGATTTTCTTTATGCTCATGTTGGGCACGGCTGCCTTTGCCCAGAATGAATCCCTGCAAGAACTGAATGACAATTCAGTAAGCTTGTATCAGCAGGGGAAGTACAATGAGGCAGCGGAACTGGCTGAACGTGCTCTGAAGGGAGCGGACGAAACCCTGGGTCCTTACAATCCGCAGACAGCGATATTTCTGAATAACCTTGCGGTCATTTATTACGCCCAGGGGAAATTTGCGGAAGCAGCAGCCCTGTATGAACGGGCTCTGGGGATAACAGAACAATCATTCGGCTCAGACCATCCGCGGGTTAAGGCCCTGCTGGAGGGTCTTGAAAAGTGCCGGCAAAAACGGGCGGAGCAGGAAATTCCGGAAGACAGCGATGAATCAGGAGAAATTGCCGAACTGCCTGATTCACACGATTCATCTCCCCGTGCGGAGCCAGAAAAGGAGCAGACTCTAACAGACGTAGGCAGAGCAATCAAAGAATCTATTTCAAGTTCAGGAAAAATTTCACACAAACTTTATACCGTTCAGGTCGGTGCCTACAGAAACCTTCTTAGTGCAAAAGCGCTTCAGGACAGACTGGATAAAAATGGATACGACGTCAGTATAACTACCGTGACAGCTGAGAATGGTGACACCCTTCACAAAGTCCAGATTGGAGAATTCAGTGAGCGGAAAAGGGCCGAAGCGCTCGCCCGCGAAATCACCACCCTCATGGGCCTGGATGTTTTTGTAACCACAAAGTAAGTCTGAAAATTGAAACTTTAGTTTTAATTTCTTATAGAACCTTTATCCTTCATATTCAAACCCTTCGTGGATTGACAGCCCCGAACCAATTCATATTATAAAAGGAAGAATCATTTCACTGGCCGTTCGGGGAATGACCACTACGCTGAAGTGTAATCT
>JALHSV010000454.1 GCA_022865525.1 Thermodesulfovibrionales bacterium | reverse complement strand
TCCTGTCATGGGCTGTGGGAATAGGGTTCGGCCTTCAGCCGGCAAACAGGGCAGCCAACCTGAAACCGATTGAGGCGATTAAGGGATGAAAAGATAGAGGTAGAGAATTAATGAAAAGAATTTTCTTAAATCTGAAAATTGCCGTGCGTTCCCTCCTGAACTTCAAACTGCGGACTTCCCTTGCGATTCTCGGCGTCTTTCTCGGCACCTTTTCTCTGATCGTTGTATCAAATCTTTCTGATTCCCTGATGATTAAAACAGAAAAAGAGGCGGAGAACTTCGGAAAAAACCTCCTTATCGTGAGAAGCGGTGTCGTGAGGAAGATGGGTACCAGCACGAGACTGATGAGCGAGGCAACGACACTCACGATTGAAGATGCTCAGGCAGTGGTTCTGGGGTCACGGTTTATCAGCGATGTATCTGCATCCGGGAACAAACTCTTCCCTGTCCGGTACGAAAATACTGTTCTGAAGTCTATACTCGTGGTTGGCGTTCCGCCGAATTATCCCGCAATAAGAAATTTCCCTGTTGCTGAAGGCCGCTTCATATCTCCTGAAGATGACAGGACGCTGAATAAGGTTGCTGTGATCGGGACAAAGGTTGCCGAGCGGCTTTTCGGGAAAGAAGACCCGATTGGCAAGCACGTTTTAATCTCGCGCGTTCCCTGCCAGGTGATTGGAATCATGCAGGAGAAAGGTGTTGATATTTCGGGGGTTGACCAGGACAACCAGATCTTTGTTCCTCTGAATACCTACCTGAGGCGCTTTGTAAACAAGGATTACATCAACAGCATCTCGGTTCAGGTCACCGATGAGCAGTTTCTGCTTCCTGCCAGGACACAGATTGAAGAAATTCTGCGGTTACGGCACAAGATAAAAAGCAGCCAGAACGATGATTTCACGGTTATTGATCTTAAGGATGTGATGGCGCTGAAGACACAGGCGATGTCGATGATCAAGGTTCTCGGACGGGTATCCGCAGTCGTCTCATTTCTCATCGGCGGGCTCGGCATTCTCTCGATCATGATCCTCATCGTAAACGAGAGAAAGGTCGAGATCGGAATACGCCGGGCAGTCGGTTCACGGAAAAGGGATATTGTCCTTCAGTTTCTTCTCGAGGCATCTTTCATCTCATTCAGCGGCGGTACCGTAGGAGTTTTGCTGAGCAGCGTTGCCAGCATCCTTATCTTCTGGTTTGCTAAACTTCCTTTTACACTTTCCCCGGCAGGACATCTTATCTCGTTCCTTGCAAGCATAACCGTCGGCATTCTCGCAGGCATCTATCCCTCCCAGAAGGCAATCCGCATCCAGCCGGTGGATGTGATCAAAGCGTAGTGTGCTAAGTGTTTGATCCCCTGAGCGTCAGATACCCCGATAAAATTATCAGCATGCCCCCGGCGATTGAGTGAATCCCCGGCATCTCATAGAGGAAAATCATACTAATGAATATCGCGCAGACAGGTTCAAGGTAGCCGAGCACGGCAGCCCTGTTGGCGGTTACATCCTGCAGGCCCCTGAAATACAGGATGGGCGCAATGGTTGAATGGATTATTCCCATAAAAAGATAACTCCATAAGGCATGCATGGGGAATTCCCTGATAAAGGGTGCAAGCAGAATGATAATGGTAATGTTTCCAAAAAAAACGAATATGAGCGGGTTGAATTTTTTTGAGTGCATCCTCAGGAAGATGACGATTATGGCATAGGCAACGCCGGAGGCAAGCCCGGCAACGATGCCCATCATCTGATCCTTTTCGATGGAAAAGCCGTCCAGCATGATCCAGAGTCCTGCCGATGCCATGATTATTACGATAATGATCTTCTTTGTGATCTGCTCCTTCAGGATAAATGGTGCAAGAAATGCCACGATTACCGGAGCTGTATAGTGGGTCAGCACTGCATTCGCGATCGTTGTATGTTTAAAGGCATAAAAAAACGTGAATGTATTAATGCACGAAATACAACCAAGGATAACCGGATATCTGAGTTTCCTGATATCCGGGAATTCGCTCCGGTATGTTTTTCCCGACAGGATTATCCCCTGGGTGATGACAGATACTAAAAGTGAATAGAACATAAGGACATGTATCTCCACTCCCGATAAGCGGACAACGACACCGAGCGAGCTCCAGAGGAAGATTGCAAGAAGGATGTAAAAGGAAGCCATAAGTTAGTAGGTAGTAGACAGTAGGTAGTAGGCAGGAATTAAGAAAAACAAGAAAGGAGACAGTAGGCATGAGGCAGCAATGGCGAATACAGCCCATGGCCAGTTTTCCGGAAGGCTCTTAGCAATGAAATCTGCCTTTACAACAGGGTTAATTCCTTTCGCTTTGAGGATCGTGAGCGACCTCTCAAAATAGACATCGGTTATATGTCCTTTGATAATATCTTCAGGGTCTGCGGTATGAAACATACCCCCCCCCCTCTTGTTTACCGGAAGCCTGTCTAAATAATAAAAATAGTATATCATTGAATCGTTGCGAATAGCTTGCAAATTTCCTGATATTTCAGTGAACATACATCATGGATTTATTTGAAAAAGAAGCAGTTGATCAGCCATTGGCCTACCGCATGTGCCCGGGCAGTCTTGATGAGTATGTAGGACAGAACCACATCCTCGGCCCTGGCAAATTATTGCGGCGGGCGATCGAATCCGACCGGATTACATCGATAATAGTGTATGGCCCTCCCGGAACAGGGAAGACAGCTCTCGCACGGATCATTGCAGCAAAGACCAAAGCGCATTTTGAATGGCTGAATGCTGCAGCCATCGGACTTGATGAAATCAGGAAGGTAATTCAGCAGGCAAAATCAAGACGGGCAAAAGGCATGAAGACGATCGTCTTCCTCGATGAAATTCACCGGTTCAACAAGCTCCAGCAGGATGCCCTCCTTCCGGATGTTGAGGATGGCAACATAACCCTTATCTCAGCAACGGTTGAGAATCCCTTCTTTTATGTGAATTCTGCCCTCCTCTCAAGGAGTCAGATATTTGAACTGAAACCGCTTTCCGAGGAGGATATTCTGACTGTCCTGCACAATGCTTTAAAAGATAAAGACCGCGGACTCGGAAATCTCGATATCCTTGCTGATGAAAATGCTCTCAAACATATTGCAAAGATGTCCGACGGCGACGCGAGAAAAGCCCTGTCAGCTCTCGAAGTGGCAGCCCTTACAACTCCTCCGGATGATCGCAGCCGCCGGATACATATAACAATCGAAATTGCCGAGGAATCGATCCAGAAAAAGGCCATCGTTTATGACAAGAAAGGCGATCAGCACTACGATACGATCTCTGCCTTCATAAAGAGTATGCGCGGATCAGACCCTGATGCCGCTGTTTATTATCTTGCGAAAATGATCTATGCAGGGGAAGACCCGCGGTTCATTGCCCGGCGGATTGTCATCTGCGCTTCGGAGGATGTCGGGAATGCTGACCCAATGGCGCTCATTATTGCGACATCCGCATTGCGTGCCGCCGAATTTATCGGCATGCCCGAGGCAAGGATTCCCCTTGCTCAGGCAACGATTTATGTCGCACAGGCGCCCAAGAGCAATGCAGGCTATAAGGCAATTGAAGCAGCGTTAAAAGATGTTTCAACCGAAGAAACCATGGAAGTGCCGGACCATTTAAAAGACAGCCATTATCCGGGAGCAAAGAAATTAGGGCATGGAAACGGGTACAAGTATCCGCATGACTATGGCGGATATGTTGAGCAGGAATACCTGAAAAAGAAGAAGAAATACTATAATCCGTAAACTAAAATCGGAACTGGATTCCGGGTCAGGAGCGGAATGACATTGAATACTAATGAGTTCATAAGAATGAAG
>JALHSV010000453.1 GCA_022865525.1 Thermodesulfovibrionales bacterium | reverse complement strand
GTCTGCAGTAACGGCTGAAGGCATCAACCAACTGCTCTCGTATTGTGCATCGAAGCTAAAAAATATGAAGGGGCAAGAGAAAAGCCTGCACTGACGAGAATTATTTTCGAATCGGGGAAATACAAGGCTCAAACTGTTTTTTTTCACTCTGTTCTGTGGTAATTTATACTATGTCTGACAATATTGAAAAAATCCCCCTCGATGCCAGGTTGCTCAGTGATGCCATTATTGAGCTGAATATTTCACGCCGTAACGTATCAATCTACCCCCGGAATCATCCCTCGGTAGAGAAGTCATTAACCCGTGCCTTTGAGTTCCTGCATAAGCTCTTCGAATTGAGGCCGGAAATTACCATTGCTGTTGCGAAAGATACCCTCATTATTGATGACTATTATCTTGAAAAAAGGAATCCTGTTTACAGGGAGTTCGCTCTCCACCTGAGCAATCTGAATATCGCATACGTTACATTCATAACCGGTCTCACCAATGAGGAGCTCTATGAATTTCACCGGTTTATCTCCGCAAATGCGGGCGATTCATCCGCGGACATTTTACAGGAGCAGTTCAGGGAACTCAATCTGATTCATATCAGAACCGGTTTTATCGATTACGGAGCCTTTACCTTTGAAGAAGGCAAAACCCGGAAGGAGACGCCAAATGAACAACTCTGGGAACGATATGTGTACGGACTGCTCGAAGGAACATTACAGACTGAGGATATGTCGGATGAAATCAGGGACATCCCCCCTGAAGTCCTTGCGCGGCTGATCAATAAAACCGCTTCCGATGCACTGAGGGAGGAATCCTATGATAAGGTCATAACGTCCTATATCAGGAGGTCTTCTGAGAGCTTGTTCTCGGGTAAAGATCTCAAGAGGCTGCTTGATTTTATCAATGGTCTCCGGCCGGAACTGAAAAAGCAATTCCTCTCCTCTACCGTCAGAACGGTTTCGAAAGACATGGATTCAGCATATAAGGCATTGGACGGTGTCTCGGTAGATGAAATCATGGAACTGTTGAATACGATTAATGAACAGAAAATGGTGATACCTGATGCCCTGAAAAACCTCCTTGACAAATTATCAGATCTTCGCAACATTGGTCCTGAAAACGTTACGATTGGTGACACCATGCTCGTGGACGACATTTTTTTGTCTCCTGATCTTGTAAATCTTCTGGGAGAAGGTGACTTCAAATCCTCTATCGATGCTACCTATCAGAAAGAGATCAAGAAATTGCTGGAGTTCAAATCAGTATCCTCAGCGGCCGAACTGAAGGAGATAGAAAAGGAATACAGTGATGATTATATTGAAAAAGATTTTCAGCAGACGATCCTTGAACTCCTTCTCTCCGACATTATAACGGAAGAAGAATATCAATCCTTTATCACAACCATCAAAGAGCAGACTGATCAGCTCACCTGGAGCGGCCAATACAGTCAGATTCTCAAGATACTGCAGGTCCTGTATGCTAATGCAAACCGGAACAGATTCCCGGATATAACCGCCGAAGCAATCCGGTATTATTATTCTCAGGAGTTTATTGCGAACCTCATCGAATCATTCAAGATCCTGGGAAGACAGATGAGAGAAGAGGCATATACGCTCTGTGAGTACTATGGCGAAAGAATTATTGCACCGCTGATAGACGCACTGATTCAAGAGGACTCGCAGATAATCAGGAAATTTTTTGTCAGCTTGCTAAAACAGCTCGGAGACGGGGTCATTCCCGAGGCAGTCAGGAGGCTTGGTGACAGCAGATGGTTTGTAAAAAGGAATATGCTGTACTTGCTCGGCGAGTGTAACAGGGAAGAGGTGCTGCCGCACATACGCCCATATGCAAGGCATGAAAACCGCAAAGTAAGTTTTGAGGCGGTGAAATGTCTCTTGAATTCCATGGATGGTTACGGCCTTGAAGCGGTGAAAGATAATCTCAGTTCTGAATCCAGAGAGTCTGTTGAGCAGGGGATAGCACTTGCAGGCGCTTACCGGATAAAAAAAGTTGTCCCGGATTTAATCCAGTTGTTGAAAAAGCGACGGATCGGCGGTACGGATGCATATGAAAAGATACCTATCGTCAAGGCGCTTGGTGAAATCGGTGATCCCCGTGCCCTCGATGCGCTGAGGGAAGTGCTTTCAGGGAAGAGCCTCTTTTTTAAAGGAGTTACCGAGAAACTCAAGGAAGAGATATACCGGACACTCAGGAATTATCCATATAGTGCCGTACGTGATTTTATAGAGGCAGGCATGAAATCGAAGAGTGAATACATCAGAGAAGAATCATTACGGTTAAGCAGGACAAAGGCAGACTAAATGGAGAAGATGAAGCTCTTCCTGTCAACCTTGATGTCCGCTATATCAACGTGCACATTGTATTCCAAGGAGCATGCCTCTGTCGATGAATTAACCCAGAAGGCCTTTTCACTGCTCGGTGAGATGCTTCAGCAATCGGACAGTGTTGAGCTCATGATTGTCGGAGATGATCTTATTGCGAACAAGACACCTCTCAGGGATGTCGGCATGCAGGGGGTCAACCTGGTAAAAAGATTTAAAAAAAAAGGTCTTTCACGCGTTGATTTTATCAAAGGAATCACATTCTCTGAACTCAGACTGTTTGTTACAAATATCTCTGCGGTTTCTGAAGACATAAGAACATATGCCCATATTAAGACCGGCGTTGTTGATGTTCGGACAGGCGGGTTAAAGATAGATGCCGATTTTGCCCTCGATCTTGAAAGCCTCTCCGGATTTACATCAGGACAGGTCGGCATGGTGAAAGATGTGTACCAGGGGATAACACCATTTAAAAAGCTCAATATAGCAGGGCTTGAAGAGATCGTCGTTCATTTCATTATCACATTCAGAAGAGAGGCAAACATCCTGAAACTAATCAGTCCTGTAAAGTCGTTCAGTGAGTATACCTACACCCATGCAACCAATGTTGCCGTTCTTTCTATGTTCCAGGCTGAGGTCTTAGGTGTTCGCGAGGACATTCTCCGCGATATTGGAATAGCTGCCCTTCTGCACGATGTCGGCAAGTTATTCATCTCCAAGGAAGTACTTGAGAAAAAGGACGCCCTGAATCAGAAGGAATGGGACGAAATACGCATGCATCCAATCTATGGAGCACAATACCTGGCAAAGTTGGAGGGAATACCTCACCTTGCGTCCATTGTTGCCATTGAGCATCATCGCAGGTTTGACGGCAAAGGATATCCGAAATCTGCTCTGAATAATAAGACACAGCATCTCTGCAGCCAGACTGTTGCAATCGCAGATTTTTTTGATGCATTGAGGAGCCGGAGACCTTACAGAAGAGCACTTGAAATAAAAGAAGTGCTCTCATTGATGAAGAGGGAGACAGGAGGTGCATTTAACCCGGTTTTGGTAGATAATTTTATTCGTGCGATGCATTCAGCTCTCTCCGAATAAACGCGTGGAGAAGAAACCCCGTCAGCCTTTCATCCCTGTTGCAAGGAGTCAGACAATCCGGCAGAAGATACTCTCATTACTTGAAGGTAATACTTTTTCCGCGAGAGATTTGTCTGCCGAGATAGGAGTTTCAGAAAAGGAGATCTATTACCATCTTGAGCATATCCAGAAGTCAACAGACAAAAGCAGCCACAATTTCATGATAACTCCCGCTCTCTGTAAGAGGTGCAATTTTGTCTTCAGGAAAAGAGACAGGCTGACAAAACCCGGGAAATGTCCGATCTGCCGCGGTGAATCAATACAGGAACCACTTTTTACGATTAAAAAACAATGAGTATCCCCCAAAATGATTGTATGCATTTTATAATGCTATCGCTTGAACCCTTGAACCATTGAACCCTGATGTATCCTATCCTATGGCATCTCTGGTTATTTTCTCGGCTAAATCGAAAATGACTTTCTTGTCTTCCATTGTCCGCGCCTCTATGTAGAATCTCACTTTCGGCTCCGTGCCTGACGGCCGGATCATCAGCCATGAGCCGTCATCGAAGACAATTTTCGTTCCGTCAACAGTTATGACGTTCTTCACTGTTCTGGCATGGCTGCCTATGGTAATGGCGGTTCCTTTTTTATACCGGTCTTTGATTGTTGAAAGTTTTTGCAGCAAAGGCTTACCGGCAACCGCAGGATCAACAGCTATCCCTGATCTGTCGGGATAATAATATCCGTATTCATCCATGATGTCCTTCAGATACTCACTCAGGTTTTTGCGGGTAACTGCCATCATTTCAACGGCAAGGAGAAAACCGAAAACGGCATCCTTCTCAAGCGTATGGTTATAGGCTGATATGCCGTCAGATTCTTCAAAAGCGACGATCGCCCGCTCTTCAGATGATCTCAGCATATAGGGCCTGAAATTCTTGAAGCCAACCGGTGTTTCTCTCACGGGAATCCCCAGCCTTTCAGCGATGGCGTTGACAAGATTGCTCGTTCCGACCGATTTCGCAACAATGCCCGGGATATTTTTATAGACGTGAAGAAAATGCAGTGCCAGTGCTCCAAAGTAGTTCATTGGTATCTGCATGGATCCATCAGCATGCCTGATTCGGTCGCCGTCGGGATCCATGATGATACCCAGTTTAAACCGTGCATTGCTTTGCCTCAATATTTGTTCGACACCCTGCATGTTTTTTTCCGACGGTTCCGGTGCTATGCCACCGAAGAGGAAGTTATCTTCTGTCCTTAGAAATCTCAACTGAGCGCTGCTGCTGAGTATTGATTCGATGACCCCCCGCGTTGAACCGTGGACATTGTCAATACAGATCGTGCAATCTTCACTCCTGATAAAATCTTCAATACTGTCAAGATCAAGCGTTTTCCTCTCTGACAGGAATTTTCTGTAGAGAGCGAGGATATCCACTGTTTGGACAGATGTCGGTTTAACAGGCTGTAATACCAGCGAATCCGTCATCTTCCTGTTCGCAATCTCCTCGATATGTTTGGTAATATCCGGGCCTGCCGGTCCTCCATCGGACGGGTTGAATTTCAGACCCGCATAGTTTGCAGGGTTATGCGAAGGGGTCAGATTGATTGAACAAGCAGCATTCAGCATCTCGATACCTGCAGACAGGAGGGGTGTTGGAGCTTCACCTGCATACCATGCTTTTATACCTTCTCTCTCGATAAGCCCTATAACCTCCATGGAGAAATCCGGACCGAGGAAGCGATTATCATGCCCGACGATGAACCCCCGTTTTTTAATTTCATCAAAATCAGATACTCCCATTGCCTGCATAACAGATCTATCATTGCTTTTCAACATCTCGATAATGGCAGCGGTCACAATCCTTATATTATGAAAGGTGAAGTCACTGCCAATTTCACCTCTCCATCCCGAGGTGCCGAATACGATTGGCGCCGGTGCTGTGTTCTCCCGTGCAAATTTTTCAATAACCTGCAGAAGTCCACTGTTCCGCGAAACATCCGACATGATGACCTTCCAGCAGGAAGAAGCGTTCTGAAAATCCTGAGTCAAGTGTCCCTCCTAAAAAATAAATCTAACCTGCTTTTTCATACATTTTGTGTATACCTGCAGATACAGTATTTTCGCTCATTCTCAGCCCCGATATCCATCGGGTCCTCCGAGGTGAAACGGATAGTGAGCGCATTCCCCGTCGGCATTCCGCGGGGTTAGCGAGCAAATATAAAATACAATTCCTTACGTTAAGATACCTTGCTGTCTCTGCCGCAAGGTTCTTCATTCTGTCTTCGACAGTATTCAATTCCGCTCAAATACAATATCTGCCGGCAAGTTTATGAATAATACGGGCTAAAAAATAACCTTTAAGACATCATCAATGTTCTTCAAGGTTTTGATAATCCCTGTAGCCTCTGCTGGGTTTAATTCATTAACGTTTATCCCGG
>JALHSV010000452.1 GCA_022865525.1 Thermodesulfovibrionales bacterium | reverse complement strand
GTCTTCAGCCTGGATGCGATACCGAAAAGCCTTATTATTATTGGTGCAGGGGTCAGCGGATGCGAATTTGCGTGCATCTTTAGGCAACTCGGATCTGAAGTTACCATACTTGAAAAGCTTCCACGAGCTCTTTCCACTGAAGATACCGAGATATCGGAAATTTTTGAGCGGGAATTGAAGAAAAGAGGTATCAAGCTCCTTTCCAATATCACTATTGATAACGTTGATACGCGGGATGGCAGCATTCGCGTTTTCCTTACTGACGGCACGGAGCTCGAAGCGGAAAGGGCACTTGTATCTGTCGGAAGAGCGTTGAACAGCGATGGCATAGGTTTAGAAAAGGTTGGCATCGGGAAAGGCGTGGGCGGGGAGATTATTGCGAATGAAAAGATGGAGACAAACATATCCGGCATATATGCCGTCGGCGACGTCACCGGTGGTCATCTGTTGGCTCACGTTGCTTCAGCAGAGGGGATCGTTGCGGCAAACAATAGTATGGGCGGGGATGAGCGTGCAGATTATTCCTCTGTGCCGTCGGCAATATTCACCTCTCCGGAAATAGCCTCGGTCGGTATCAGAGGACAGCAGGCGGCAGAAATGGGGATAAAGGTCCGCACGGGCCATTTTCAGTTCCGGACACTCGCGAAATCCCACATCATGGGAGAAATTGAAGGGATGATCAAGATCATCTCTGATGAGTCATCAGACAGGATAGTGGGTGTCCACATGATAGGGCCGCATGCCTCTGATCTCATCCATGAGGCTGTTCTTGCGATCTCAAAAGGACTCAGAACAAAAGACATCTCGGGAATTATGCATGCACATCCGACACTATCAGAGGTTCTGCAGGAAGCTGCAGCAGACGTCCAGGGTGAAGCGATCCATGCGCAATAAAAAGTGAGTTCTCCTCTATACGGGAGGGCAGGTTTTTGGAGATTGAGGAGGCATGGCAATCTCTGCAGGTATACAAGGGGAAAAAAGTATTTTATAATTAAGGATAATGGGAGTGCACGGTAATCTCTTAAGAAAACAGGTAACTTCTGAGCTAAAGAAACGGCGGTTGATATTTTTTACTCTTACTCTCCTGAGTATCCTGTATCTCATCATCAATGTACTCTTCGGCGATATGGGTCTGATCCGGTACGTTGAACTGCGGAAAACCAAGGCCAGTTTGGAGGCCCAGGTCAAAGAGATAGAACAGGATAATAAAAAACTCAGATCACAACTGAAATCAATCAAGGAAGACCCTTTCATAAAAGAAAAACATGCGAGAGAGGATTATGGATTAGCAAAGCCCGATGAATTGATCTTCCAGTATGACCGATAGTCCGCTTTATATTTCCTTCCTCTGGCACATGCATCAGCCGTTCTATAAAGACCCCTTCACAGGAATGTACCGGCTTCCCTGGGTAAGGCTCCACGGCACCAAGGATTACCTTGATATGGCGGAGATTCTCTTGGATTTTCCGGATATAAAACAGACGTTCAATTTCACTCCCTCCCTCCTTGAGCAGATTATCGACTACGCGGAACACCAGGCAGGAGACCGGTATCTGGAGCTTTCTTTGAAAAAGGCGTCCGAGCTGGATATCGAGGACCGGACGTTCATACTCGAAAACTTCTTCCTTGCAAACTGGGAACACATGATAAAACCATTTCCGAGATATTTCGAACTGCTCATGAAAAGGGGATCCCATCTCATACGAAGCGAACTGAAAAGGATGGCACAGTATTTCAGTGTTTCTGACTTTCTTGATCTTCAGGTGCTTTTCAATCTCTGCTGGATAGATCCGATGTTCAGGAAGAAAGATCCCTTCCTGAGCATGCTCGTTGATAAAGGCAGAGACTTCACTGAGGAAGATAAAGTGCTGCTCCTTGAGAAACAGCTTGATCTGTTAAAGAAAATAATACCTCGTTACAAGGATATGGTGACAGCGAATCACATTGAACTCTCTGTCTCCCCGTTCTACCACCCTATTCTTCCGCTCCTCTGCGATACGAATGCCGCGAAGATTGCATTACCTGATGTGCGTCTGCCGCAGAAAAGATTCTCCCATCCAGAAGATGCACAGCGGCAAATCAGGATGGGAATTGAGTACTTCGAAAAGGTCTTTGGATACAGGCCTGTGGGCATGTGGCCGTCCGAAGGTTCTGTCAGCGAAGAGGTTTTGAGACTTGTTTCCAGGGAAGGAATCCGCTGGATTGGAACAGATGAGGACATCCTTTCAATCTCTCTCGGGAGACCATTACGGGACTCTTCGAGGAACGTTGTTGATCCCCGTTCCCTATACAGTCCTCATCTGTTTGAAGATGTATCCATAGTGTTCAGGGATCACAGCCTTTCGGACCTCATCGGTTTTGAGTATGCAAAGTGGGACCCCGGAAAGGCTGCCGAGGATCTTTTGGCAAAACTAATTCATATATGGAGATCGGTTCCAAAGGACAAGCCTTATCTTGTATCGATTATCCTCGACGGTGAAAATGCCTGGGAATATTACAGGAATGACGGTCATGATTTTCTCCGGTATTTATACGAAGGATTATCAAAAGAGCAGAGATTGAAAACCGTTACTGTCTCAGAATATCTGAATGCCGGTGACAGGGGAAGACCATTAGAGAGAATCCACGCAGGTTCCTGGATTTATGCAAATTTTGCCGTTTGGATCGGCCATGAGGAGGACAACACCGCCTGGGATTATCTAACAGAGACGCGAGAGGAACTCCGGATCTTTCAGGAAATGAATCCTGAACGGGATCTGTCCGACGCATGGAAGGCGCTCTATATTGCTGAGGGAAGTGACTGGAACTGGTGGTACGGAGATGACCATACCACCGAGAATCAAAAGGACTTTGATGAACTGTTCAGATTACATCTTATGAAAGTATACAGGGAAATCGGCAAAGAGATACCGGCCCACCTTTTCATCCCTGTCCTTAGAGAAGACCGGAGTGTCATACCGTTAGTCGCTATGCGGGGATTTATCGAACCGAGGATCGACGGAATCGTGACGAGCTACTATGAATGGTACCAGGGTGCTCACCTCGATACAAGGAAAGCAGGCGGCAGCATGCACAAGTCAGAGAGTATCCTGTCAACCCTTTTCTATGGTTTTAATAAGGACTCGCTTTTCCTGAGACTGGACAGCATAGTGCCGTTCAGGGAACTGACCGACGAGATGACATTTTCTGTGGACATAACAAAGCCTTTGCAGAGCAGAATTCATATAACATTAAAGCCTTCCCTGCACGCTGATCTTTTCAGGAAAATTGAAAGCAGTTGGACAAAGATACGGGATATTCCGGATGTTGCTGCTGAGGACATTTTCGAGATGAAGGTCCCTTTCAGTGCTCTGAATGCCACAGAAAAGGATGAAATCAGTCTTTCCATATCTGTCATGAAAAATGGAGAAGAGATAGAACGGTGTCCGTTCAGAGGACATATTACGCTCACCGTACCGACGCCTGATTTTGAGGCCATGATGTGGTACTGAAAAGACAGGGGTCAAGGCTATGAAAGCATTAATTCAACGGGTTGCTGAAGCAAAAGTTGAAATAGATGGAAAAGCTTTTTCAAAGATAGGAAATGGTATGCTCGTTTTCCTTGGTGTTGAAAAAGGTGATACCGATGCCGACCTTGAATATCTCGTCAAAAAAGTCTCACATCTGAGGATATTCGAAGATGATCAGAAGAAGATGAACCTGTCGATTCAGGACATCAACGGTGAGGTGCTCATCGTGTCTCAGTTTACCCTGTCTGCCGACTGCAAAAAAGGCAACCGTCCTTCTTTCGATAATGCTGAAGACCCGCTGAAGGCAAAGGACATATATAGTAAATTTGTCGAACGGCTGAGAGAGATTGGTCTGAAAGTAGACACAGGTGATTTCGGCTCATTCATGCAGGTACAACTCATAAATGACGGACCCGTTACTATAATGCTTGATTCCGGTAAATGAAATTGCAAACACTATTCATGTCGTCTACAGAAGAAAGAGGATCAGTATGGAACGCGAAGTAATAGAATTCGATGTTGTCTTTGTCGGCGGCGGGCCAGCCAATTTAAGCAGTGCAATTCATCTGACGAACCTCGTCCAGAATCATAATAAAGACATTGAAAACGGGAAACAGCAAGGCAATCAAATAGATATCGAAGACAAAATTGCTGTTCTCGAAAAAGGCGCGTATTTCGGCGCACATAACATTTCCGGAGCAGTGCTCATTCCTGATGTACTTTCGGAGCTATTGCCTGACCATAAGCAGCTTGGCTGCCCCATAGATGCAGAGGTAACCAAGGAATCCATGTATTTTCTGACCAAAAAGGGAAAGATCAAAGCTCCTTTTACTCCACCGTTTTTGAATAATCACGGCAATTATTTTCTTTCGCTCTCCAGATTTGTCGGTTGGCTTTCAAAAATTGCGGAAAAGAACAGAGTGATGATGCTTGAAGGAACGGCCGCAGTTGAAATGCTCTATGAAGGTACCACAGTAATTGGCGTCCGAACGGACGACAAACGTCTTCAGGAGAATGACGAATATGAGACCCCCGGTTATATTCTCAACTCAAAGGTCGTCGTGCTGGGAGAGGGGAGCAACGGTACTTTGCGCAAAAGCATCGTTGAAAAACTACATCTTGATAAAGACAAGGCTCCTTCCATCTATGAACTCGGCGTAAAAGAGATATATGAACTGAAGAGTAATCCTCTCAAAAAGGGGGAATGTATCCATACACTTGGATATCCGTTCCGGAAAGGACTTTCTGGTGGTGGATTTATCTATTGCATTTCCGAAACCAAAGTTGTCATTGGACTTATCGCTCATCTCAGTTCCGAAGACCCGCAGTTCGATCCTCACAAGGAACTTCAAAAATACAAACAGCATCCGTTGATTACCGATATCATCAAAGACGGAAAACCGACGCATTACGGCGCCCGGACTCTTCCCTGCGGCGGGTATTTCTCCATTCCCAAACTTACCTCCGACGGCGTTATGATAACCGGCGACTCCGCGAACCTTGTCGATTCGCAAAAGCTGAAAGGATTACATACATCCATAAAATCGGGAATGCTTGCGGCTGAAGTTCTCTTTGAAGCATTCAAGATTAATGATTTCTCGGCAAACCAATTGGCAAAATATGAAGAGAAATTGAAAAACAGCTGGATATACCCCGATCTCAAGAAGAGCCGCAATTTCACTCCTGCGGTTGCCATGGGAGTTCCTTTTCCGGGCGGGCCGATTCTTGGATTCCAGATCGTTACTGGCGGTGCCACACCGATAGGTGATCTTAAAACAAAGCCCGATTACTCGACAACCGAAGATATGAAGAGTTTTTACGGCAGTAAATCACCTGAATCATTGCCGAAGGCAGATGACAAAATTATTGTCAGCAAATTAACGGATGTTTATTTCTCCGGCACAGCGCATGACGAAAGACAGAAAAGCCATATCCAGTTGAAAGATGAAGCTGTATGCAAAAAATGTATTTCGGATTATAAAGCGCCCTGCACGGTGTTCTGCCCTGCCAGCGTCTATGAACTGGAACATGATGAAATAAAAGTGAACTTCAGTAATTGCCTGCACTGTAAGACCTGCGATTTGAAATGCCCTTTTCAAAATATCGTCTGGAACCTGCCGGAGGGCGGGGGCGGGCCTCGGTATAGCCTGCAGTAAGAGCAGAGCATTAGCCATGAAATACTCTGACATTAAATTGCATATGGCTTCCTTGTTTATTCCAGATCAATATCCTTGCGCATTTCATTTACCTCTCTTGTCAGTCAAATTTTCACTCAGAACAAGGCGCTCTCGTCTCACTGTTGCAATGTATCAATATAAATGTTCTCGCCGCTTTTTGACAATTCTTCGGGTTCTTCAAGGGTAGAAGGGTCATTAGTGATGAGTCCGGATCTCCAGGAGTCTGAAAAATGCGATATCAAGCTCGTCGAATGTATAGACCCGTTCCCGCCAAAAAAACCTTTACAAAACAGGCAAACATACGGTAATTTAAAGGACAATGATAACTTCTTTGGAACGGTTCGGATATCCCATCGAGTATTTCTTTCTTCCGATTTAAATAAACACAACGGTTTGTCCCAGGAAGTCCCTACCACGGATGAAGCCTATTGCAGTGGGAAAAGCCTTCCGGCCATCTTGGAAAATACGAAAAACAGGCGATGCTATTATTAGCCAGCTTGGAATAAGGAGAAAAGAGAAAATGGTTCACAACGTAGCTATCGAGACACGTAC
>JALHSV010000451.1 GCA_022865525.1 Thermodesulfovibrionales bacterium | reverse complement strand
ATCAAGACCCATACGACTTCTACTGATCCAAATGGATTGTATGCATTAACAGGTTTAAGCTCCGGGAGTTTTGCAGCCACCTTTGAAAAAGCAGGCTACAGTGAACAGAGAGTTAACGGAACATTACCTGATGGACAGACTGTAACCCTCGATGTTTATCTGACTCCGATTCCTCCTCCTACCGTCAACATCACATCTCCGCTGGACGGTGCTGTTATATCTTCATCACCAATAACCGTTACCGGAAATGTAAGCAATGATGCAGCGGTTACCGTAAATGGGTTCCCGGCATCGGCAAATAATGGGAGTTTTTCCGTGTTAGTCCACATGCAGGGTGGTCAGAACACTATTACCGCTCTTGCAACCGATCAATATGGTCAGACAGCAACCCACACTGTAACAGTTATCCTTACAACCAAAGGAAGTATCACCGGAATGGTAACAGAGTCGTTAGCACTATCTCCTGTGCAATCAGCAACCGTGTCGGTTACCGATTCTCTCAATTCCACGCAGACAACATTAACAGGTGCAGATGGAAGATTTCACATTGCAGGCATTGAAGCCGGTGCTTTCAGAGGAACAATAACAAAAGAGGGCTTTAACCCCTTCACTTTTACAGGAACATTGGCTCCCGGCGAGATAATAACCATCAATGCAGCCTTAACAAAAATCTTTTCAGCGAGAACGCTTGGAGATTATGGAAATGTAACGGTCATGGAAATTACAGGGACCTATGATGCCAAAAACCCTGACGGCTCGTTGAATATTTTGCCAAGACAGGAGATAGCAAAAGAGTTGCTGCGGCTGCACCCGGACGAATATGATTTCCTCATAATCTTCTCCAATTTTGCCTATTCAATGCCTGACTCACAGGCAAAGGGTTTTTACCTTGAGGTGAAAAATGATACACAGGGTATAGGCAAGCCAGTTTTTGACAATGCCACCTTCTTTGGAAGCAATAGTAAACTTCAGGGAATAATCGATATGGGAAACTTATTGACCTTGATTACAGATCCCCGTGATCCCAACTTCGAAGAGACGATTAATACCATTGCCCATGAACATATGCACAGATGGGGTGCATCGTTGAAGTACAAAGATGCACAGGGCAGTATCAGCAAAGCTCTTCTCGGAAAAGACGCAAGCCACTGGAGTTTCTTACTTGATTCTGATGCGTCCCTGCTTTACGGAAATGCATGGCAGGACAACGGCAATGGAACATTCACATCCACAGGTGCTACAAAATACTATAGTCCTCTTGATCTGTATCTCATGGGATTTTACGATAAATCAAGGGTACCGCCGATGCTGCTGATCGAAAATCCATCCATTGACCCTTCGAGACTGCCTGAACCCGGTGTGACGGTTTCCGGGACGCCACGGTATGTAACAATAGATGACATTATTGTCGCAGAAGGAGAGCGGGTTCCCAATGCTTCAGCGTCTCAGAAGGTCTTCAGGGCAGCTTTTATTTTCATAACCACGCCCGGCACATTTACCGGT
>JALHSV010000056.1 GCA_022865525.1 Thermodesulfovibrionales bacterium | reverse complement strand
GGGTGGGTAATTTCAGGATTGAAGACGCGGTTTCTATCGCGGAACTACCCGATAAAAAAAATATCTTTTGTTCAATGGATGAAGCCCTCTCCCATCTGAAAGAGATAATACTCGATCATGACTCGTGGCATAAAGCAAAAAATGGGATGCCGGTCGATATTCCCCGGAATGTTACGGGAACTCCTTTCGATGGAGCAAATAAAGACATATGCGATACTCCTCTGAGAGATAGTGAATATGTACGCCTGAAAAATCCTGCCCATGTCCTCTTCGGAATTGGAATTCTTGGAAGCAATTCTCTTAAGGTAGAAAGGCTTTTTAACATATCCTGAGAGACAAAAAATTACTCTCCAGCAACCAAATTGCCCCTTCTGTGACCTTAATCACAAACTTCAACTAATTTATTAATATTTGGCCAAATCCTCTTATTTATATTAAATAATACTTGACAAGATATTTTTTTTCTGGTATTCATATGCTATGTTCTTTGGTGGAAAGGGCACTATTGGTTTAGATATAGGTTCCGGGTATCTTAAGCTTGTCCTATTAAAAGATACGAAGGGAGGCTATGAACTTGAACTGTTCGATATGCTTCCTCTCCCGCCGGAATTAATTGTTGATGGTTCCATAATAGATTCTCTCCGCCTGGTCGATTCGCTCAAAGAACTTGCACGAAAGGCAAGAATCAAGACAAAAGATGTTACGATCAGCATAGCAGGTCATTCATCTGTCATCGTTAAGCGGGTCTCTCTGCCGGATATGTCGGAAGACGAACTGTACGAATCAATCAAATTCGAAGCAGAACAATATATACCCTTTGATATTGATGACGTAAATCTGGACTTTCAGATCCTTGGACCCAAGGAAGAGCCCGGACAGATGGACGTTATTCTTGTGGCGATTAAAAAGGATATTATCAATGAATACCTGTCGGTGGTTAAAGAGGCCGGATTCAACTGTCAAATTGTAGACGTCAATTCATTTGCCCTTGAAAATATTTATGAGATCAATTATGAAATCGAACCTGAAAAAAACGTTGCGCTCGTGAATATTGGAGCAAGCACAATGAACATGAATATCTTGAAGGGTGGTATCTCTGTATTTACCAGAGATAGCGCTGTCGGAAGCAATCTCCATACTGAGGTTCTTCAGAGGGAGTTTAATCTTACCTATGAAATGGCTGAAAGACTGAAAAGAGGAGAACCTGTCGAGAATGTTTCGCCGCAGGATGCATTTTCGGTCATGGAATTGGCATCTGAGGAAATCATCGGCGAGGTGAATCGTTCATTGGAATATTTTCATGAAGATATTCATGAGATTGTGTTGAGCGGAGGGTGTGCCCTCATAAAAGATTTTCCGAATCTCCTTGCTGAAAAAATAAGGGTTGAAACCAAGCTCATGCAACCATTTAAAAACATTAAAATAGCGAAACATTTCGATCTTTCGTTTATTGAGGAAATGGCTCCCATGGCTGCCGTCGCTGCAGGGTTAGCCCTCAGGAGGCCCGGCGACAGATGATTAAGGTAAATCTTTCACCGATAAAAAGGAAAAAGAAGCCCAAACCTCTCCCTTCTTTCCTCGTTGTAACGATTCTGATTACCGTAGGCATATGCATTATTATGGCGTATCTGACCTTCTTTTTTAACTCACGGCTATCTGCTAAAAAAACCCAGTTCACTGCCAATGAAAAGAAAATCGCGGAACTCAAAGAAATGATAAAGGCAGTCGAAGACTTCGAAAAGAGGAACAAGACCTTTAAAGAGAGAAACGATATTATAGAGCAATTGAGTAAAAACAAGAGCCTGCCCGTAAAAATTCTTAACGAGTTTAGCACTCTCCTTCCTAACGGTGTATGGCTTCAGACAATGTCGGTATCAGGCGGGTCTGTCAATTTAGAGGGGTATGGCTTTACCAATAACGACATTGTCTCGTATGTTGATAACATAAAAAATTCCCCGATGTTTACCGAAGTGTATTTGCAGGAATCAAAAAGTGTAGAAGCGGAAAAGGTAGCTATATATATGTTTAAATTAACATGCAAGCTGAAGGTCTGATATGGCTTTAAAGATGAATGTTTCTTTTAAGAACATACCTTCCTATGTGAAGGTTATCTTATCTGTTATTCCTGCGCTTATTATCGCTCTTGTTATTATTTTTCTGTTTCTTATCCCAAAACAGAAAGAGATTAAAAGTCTTGAACAAAAAATCTCTGCTCAGGAAAATGAGATAGCGAAAGACCAAGCGAAGGCCGCAAAACTTCCTGAACTGACCCTGGAGAGCGAAAAACTCAGAATGAGGCTGAACGAATTAAAACTGCAATTACCCGAGGAAAAAGAAGTTTCCACGTTATTAAAACAGGTTTCAGAACTCTGTATCGGGTCAGGTTTGAAAATAGCACTCTGGAAGCCGGAACAAAGGAAGACACATGCAAGCGGCATTGTATATGAAATACCGGTGAAAGTTGATCTCTCGGGCAGTTACCACAGCCTTGGGTATTTCTTCAGCAGTCTCACAAAGCTGAATAGAATCGTGAATATTTCTGATATTAAAATCAGTGACCCTAAACCGGAGAAAGAAAATGCTCTTGATAAAATATCGTTTACGGCAACAACATTTTCTATAGTTCCTGAAGAAGAGATTGGGAAGCAACAAGAACAACCGGGCAAAGGGAAACGGCAATGAAAACGATACTATACGTATTCATCATCTTTCTGATATTCTTATCCGGCGGCTGTAAAAAAGAACAAGTTGCTATGAAGAAACCGACAGCAGAAAAGGTGCAGCCGGTCCAAACAAGTGAAGAGAAAAAAGCGTCTCAGGAGCTAAAGGTTGAAACCGAACCCTATCAATACGATGCCAAGGGAAAGAGGGATCCTTTTCTATCCCTTGTAG
>JALHSV010000055.1 GCA_022865525.1 Thermodesulfovibrionales bacterium | reverse complement strand
TCACCAAGAAGCACCGCCCTGTATCTGCAGCCACCCCTGCATTCATTCAGGTAATGACAATCGCAGGTTAATGTTTCGATTCTGACAGGCTCTATTCTCTGCCAGCTTTCTCTGAGCCCGTCCTTTATGCTGCCAACGGCCTTGTCCGCATAAAACGTGCACTTTGCAATTTTACCGTCTGCCATGACTGCCATGAGGTGTGCTCCGCATGCCAATCCGGAGGTGCCTGAATGGAGCCCTTCACCGTATCCGTACCTGAGATATTTCCCTCCGACCGCAGGGCTTATCTGGAATTCAGGATGTTCTTTGAGCCTGCCGGTTATGCACGGCACATCGACTGTCCAGTCCTTTATTCCCAGTCCCTTGAAAAGCTTCTCCATGCCGTCAAAATCTTCGAGATTTTTCCCATGCACCATGGTCGAGACCGAAACCTGGAACCCTGCCTCAAGTGCTCTTCTGACTGCTTCAATGGACGACATGAATGTCCCCTTGCCTCTCAGGGAGTCATGAGCATGTTCAAGGCCGTCAATGCTGACCTGAATCTCGTGGACATTCAACGCTGGCAGGATTATTTTGGTGAGTAAAAGGCCGTTTGTCATAAGAATTTTCCTTATAAAGAATTCAGGGAGCATCTCATTGATCTTTTCAAATTGGCTGTGCATGAGCGGCTCTCCGCCGCTGATGAGCACCCTTAGGCCCTGCATTGCTTCAAATTCACGTAATAAAGCCCGTATCTGATCTAATGAAAGTTCATCTTTTTCTCCCCCTCTCCCCCTGTCCCTGTCTTGATCTCCGATGTAACAATGCCTGCATTTGAGATTACAGTTTTTCGTAATCTGCAATTCGAGATACCTGAGTGAAGGTTCAGGCGCCTTTATGAACGGAGGACGCTTCAAAGAAACCTTCTGCTCCGACAGAATTCCTTCCTTTAGGCAATAATCCACAAATTCGCTCTCATATCCTTCGCAGCCACTCCCGGATGCGCATTGCCGGAGAAACTGAAAGGAAGCATCATCGAGTTCATACAGTTCATCTGTTCTTATGTTATAAACAGCGGGGTGTTCCAGCGTTTTTAAAACTGCTTCCCGGGCGAGGAAATATTTCATGGATGTATTTTATACAATAAGAAGTTGCCGGTGCCATGAGCCGGTGTGATTCCTTTTATGATATACTGGTAAATCTGCTATTGGGGCACCGGAAAAAATGCAATACCGCATATGCAATAAACTGATTGAGACCATGAATGACGGTTTAGGGGTCTTGGACGAACATGGTTTCATCACTTTTGCCAATGAGAAAATATGTCACATGTTAGGATGTACACGAAATGACATTATCGGGCATCATGTAACTGATTTTCTTGATGAAAATGATCGGCAAATATTTCAAGAAAGATTTGAGGAAAACAAGAAGGGAATCTTTACTGCATTTGAAATGACCTGCAGGAGAACAGACGGTCAGAAGATATTCACCATTATTTCTCCCGGACCGATTGTTGATGATCAGGGAAAATTCAATGGTAGCTTGGCAGTGATAACCGACATCACGAAACGCAAGCAGACAGAGGATGCACTCAAGGAAAGTGAACAGAGATACAGGACGATTTTTGATTGTGCATTTGACGGGATTCTTCTGGCAGAGCCGGAGGAAAAGGTGCTTTTTACCGGCAACAATGCAATCTGTCAGATGCTGGGATACAGTCTAAAAGAATTGCAATCAATGACAGTCTATGACATCCATCCGCAGGAACACCTTGCTGAAGTCCTTGAGCAGTTTGAACAGATGGACAGGGGCGAGTTGACCGTTGCGCAAGATGTCCCTTTGAAAAACAAGGATGGCGGTGTTCAATATGCCGATATCAGTTGTTCACACCTGTCAATCTGCGGCAAGAGATATCTCATGGGCATATTCAGGGATACAACCAAGCGTAAGCAAGGTGAGGAACAAATAAAGCAATGGAATGAGAAACTGGAAAGCCTTGTCCTGGAACGGACGAAGCAGCTCGAGGCTGTCGTTGAGGAACTGGAAAGCGAGATTATCGAGCGCAGGCAGGCAGAGAATTCAGTCAGGCAAAGACGATATGTCGCACAAGAATTTTATGACGGGATCGTTCAGTCTCTTGACGGCCTGCAATCATACCTGAGAAATATTGCGTATTTACCGGCTGAGGATATTATGTTCAAACTGGGTGAAATTCAGTTGCTGGTTCAGGATATCCTGGAGAAGGTGCGGAAGGGGAACTTCACGCCTCACTAAAAGGACCATAACCTTTGAATCAGTATATACGGGAAAAGCTGTGCAATAATTTCTGTTCATATTTCAAGCCATTACAGAAAGAAGATCTCGCATGCGAAGGTTTTATTGTTCTTGAGAGGTTATTGCGCAACGGGACAAACATTACCTTTGACAGGCCGGACAAACTGTACGATTATGGGATGCAGAAAATGCTCACGCAGGCTATGTGCGTGGTTTGTCCTTTTTATGCGAATGACTGTGATTTCATTCTGGCCGCACTCTCTCCTCCCTTCAATGGAAAGGAGATAAAAAAACCTTCCCCCTGCGGAGGGTTCATCTTCCTTACCCATCTTCTTGAAAGCAATATCATAAAGATTGACGATATCCGGAATATCATCTAAACTTTAATCACAACAACTGATTACTAAGAAAAAATAAGGAGAAGCCATGATAACGTTTTCGGTTAGAGAAGTGGTAGAGCAGGCTGTTCAGACAGAAAAACTGGGGAAAGAATTCTATACCCAAATGGCAGAAAAATTCCGCGATAAAGCTGAATTGAAAAAACTCTTTGAATTGCTTGCAGCTCATGAGATACGGCACGGGGAAAGCTTTCTGAGCCTTGGAAACCAATTAAAGGATGAAGAACCGGAGGGGTGGGGTGAGGTGACCCTCTATCTCCGGGCACTTGTTGATTCAGAATTTTTTCTCGGAAAAGACAAATGTCTGCCTTCCCTTGAGCACGTAAAAACCGCCGCAGAAGCGATTGATTTTGCTCTGTGTTTCGAGCGTGAAACCCTCCTTTATTACTATACACTCCGTGAGGCCTTAAAAGGAAAAGAGATCATTGATACAATTATCAGGGAGGAAAAAAGTCATATCGTATGGCTGAACAATTTAAGGAAGAGTTTCATATAGAGGATTGTTGAATAGAGCAAATGGACTGCTTTTGTCATTCCCGCTGGTCGGGAATCTTTTACTGTCGAACAATAAAATACAAAAAGAAGAAAGAAGGATTCCGGCCAAGCCGGAATGACAGAATGGTTCAGTCACGTTATTTGTTCTTAAACAGCTTACATGTATGGATTACTCCATTAAAATAGGCGGTGAAGCAGGGCAGGGCATCCAGACCATCGGAGATACACTCGCAAAGGTATTTTCACGGGCAGGGTATCATGTCTTTACCCACCAGGATTACGAATCCCGCATAAGGGGCGGCCACAATTTCTTCCAGATAAGATTTTCGGAAAAACCCATTACGGCTTCCAGGGAGAGAATTGATATCATTGTTGCGTTCGATAAGGAGAGCATAACGCTGCATGAAAACGAGCTCTCTGAGAATGGACTTATCATATATGACTCATCTGCATTAAAACAGAAATATGAAAAACCTCAATTTCTCGATATCCCTTTTGTAGAGTTGGCCGTCCAGCAAGGGAACAAGATTATGGCAAATACCGTAGCGACC
>JALHSV010000450.1 GCA_022865525.1 Thermodesulfovibrionales bacterium | reverse complement strand
CTCGAAGAAATAAAGCTCACTGATATTCACATGAAAAGAAACTTTTATATTGTTACTCACAAGAAAAGAACGCTCACCCGTTTATACGATCTATTTCTCAAACATATCTTAGCAGAAACAGAACACCTCTAATCCACATTATTCATAAACTGGACGGCAGATACTGTATCTGCCGGCATAAACTTTATCTATGAATCAAGCAGGTTAACCCAAGAAACTTCAAATACGAAGGCCGTACATCTTAACAAGTTTCAGGTCATCTTCGGGACTTCTTCCCATGGTTGTCAGATAATTGCCGGTAATCATGCCATCGGCACCTGCGAGAAAGATCATTGAGTTGAATTCACCAAGCACCTGCGTTCTCCCGCCGCATATCCTGATCTCTTTTCGGGGAAGGATAAAACGATAAAGGCTGACAATCTTCAGAGCTTCAAGGGGATGGAGGAGCTTTCTGTTTCCTAAAGCGGTTCCCTTAATCGGGATCAGGAAATTGATCGGAACAGAATCCACATTGAGTTCCCGCAGAGCAAATGCCATATCAATTCTGTCCTGCCAAGTTTCTCCAAGGCCAAAGATACCGCCGGAGCAAAGTGAGAGTCCGACTGAATGAGCAGAACGGATTGTCCGTATTTTATCATCATACCCATGGGTGCTGCATATCTGCGGGAAATGCTGTGCAGAGGTCTCTATGTTATGATGATAGCGATCAAGCCCGGCCGCTTTCAACACCGAAAGCTCGTCTTCGCGAAGCAAACCAAGACTTGCACAAGGGATAATGCCGAGATGTTTAATTGCAGAAATCACATCTGCGATATCAAGAAGGTTTTTCCGCGAGATCTTTCTGCCGCTTGTTACAATCGAGAATCTCCTGATGCCATATTTTTTTGCTTCTCGGGCTTTTTGGATAATATGCTCTTTTTTTAGTAAGGGATATGTATCTATCTCAGCCTTGCTTCGTGAAGACTGAGCACAGAACGAGCAATCCTCAGAGCAGAACCCTGATTTCGCATTGACAATTGAGCATAAGCCGACAAGATCCCCCCTGAAATGCGACCGTATCTTGTTTGCTGATGCAAAGAGATTGAAGATATCAGGACCGGAGATTTCCGTAATCGAGGCAGCCTCTTCTTTGGTTATGGCGCTGCCTTTTACTATATGCTCCTCGAGGTGTTTAATTTCCTCCACCGGATCCACCATCGCCTCCGGGATGAAACTTCAATTTCTCGAGCGATGGATTAAGCCTTATGGTTACCTTAATCTTTCCGCCTTTTTTGAGCCAATAATATATATCCAGCACATCGCTTGTACCGTAGATAAAGGGGACATAGAGGGGTTTGAGCTCAAAACCGATAATATTCCCTTCGGGATCGATAATTTTGATTAATTGGGTTCTCCAGAAAGAAGGGTGAAACGTGACAAATTTCTCTGTTGCTTTGAGAGCTTCCCCTGCAGACAATCCTTTTTTTATAACGTAATCAAAATCAGGTGCGAATGGCTCAAACGTATACTGGTCCCCCTCATTGTCAAGAATGGCAACCGTTTCCAGGTCGTCTGCATAGGCGCCTCCATAGAAGATTACTGTGAAGGTTCCTTTTATTTCAACAGCATCGGCGGTTTCGGTCTTTAAAGGTTTTGCTCTGGCACATGCATCAGATTCACCCAGATGAAGACTCATAAACGATAAAGAACAAAGCACTATAGTGAGGGAGAAAAATTTTTGGAGCATTTTCATGAAGCAATCCTTTCTTTCATGTTAAAAATACCATCACAGCACTGAATTTGTAAATCTCAAAAGAGACTGCTCACTGTCACAATGGGGGACATGCAATGACTGTGATATAATTTTTCATGTCAATTCAACTCCTTCTCTTCGACCTTGACGGAACACTCGTTGATACCATTAGGGATATAACCAATGCCCTGAATTATGCCCTGAATTCAATTGGTATCAAGAAACTTACCATAGATGAAACAAAACAGTTCGTTGGAGAAGGCCTTACCAAACTTATCGAGAAGGTTTTAGGAGAGGGAAAAAAGGAATTCAGAGAGGCCGTGACGAACACGTTTCTTCAGTTTTATACTGATCATCTCATTGATTATTCACCTGTATATCCCCATGTAAAGACAACGCTTGAGCGTCTCGTAAAGTATAAGAAGGCTGTTATATCGAATAAGAGAGAATATCTGTCAACAGAGATCCTTGATAAACTGAAGCTTCTCAGGTATTTTGATCTTGTTGTCGGAAGCGACACTACTATTGAAAAAAAGCCGTCAGCTGTTCCGATTCTCTATGTGCTTCAGAAACTCAAAGCCAGGCCGGAGGAAGCTGTGATGGTTGGGGATAGTAACTTCGATATTGAAGCAGGAAGGAAAGCAGGGGTTACGACAGTTGCTGTTACCTATGGTTATCGGGAGAGACAGTATCTTTTAGCGGCTGATCATATGATAGACCAATTCAATGAACTCCCTGCTATCCTTGACATAATTTCTTCTAAATTCATATAATTCTGATTCAAACTTTTCTTGGTTTAAACCGCGCCTGTAGCTCAGTAGGATAGAGCAACTGCCTTCTAAGCAGTGGGTCAGGGGTTCGAATCCCTTCAGGCGCGCCAAGTGAATTTTGTATATAATAGAGAATTCGAATTTGCCGGTATTTCGTAACAGTGAACAGATGAGATAATAGCTTTTCATGTATTTTCTTGCTGAAACCATCGTTCAATCTGCTGTTTACTGTTCTTTATGTGGTGGGTGTAGCTCAATGGTCAGAGCACTGGACTGTGGCTCCGGTGGTTGGGGGTTCGAGTCCCCTCACTCACCCCAAATTTTGCTTAGCAAATTTTTCAGTTAAGCAGTTAAAAGTTATAAGTTGACGGATATCAGAATTATACTGAGAAATTTCTTAAATTTTCACTATTCACTTTCAACTTTTAACTTTATCAGATGCGCCTGTAGCTCAGTGGATAGAGCATCGGCCTCCGGAGCCGAGGGTCGGAGGTTCGAATCCTCTCAGGCGCGTTTCTTCTCAATCAAGTGGGCCGTTAGCTCAGTTGGTAGAGCAGCTGACTCTTAATCAGCGGGTCGCAGGTTCGAATCCTGCACGGCTCACCATATAAT
>JALHSV010000449.1 GCA_022865525.1 Thermodesulfovibrionales bacterium | reverse complement strand
TCAGCAGTTTCGAAATGCACACACATGAACATGTTGTCATAGGAGTCAGGGGAAACGGCATCTGCATTGCGGGCAGGAAAAAATATAAAATCGGCTTCCTTGATACTCTCTATATCAAACCCAATGAGCCCCATCAGCTGAGAAATCCATCCAATGAACCATTCGGTTTTTTCTGTATTGTGAATGCGAAAAGAGACAGGCCGAAGACAATCAGAAACGGTGCGAAATCGCAAAGAAAGATTCTCGATGCGAGTCTTCGCTATAGTCGCTACGACCGGCCTCTCCAAAATGACGGCGGGCAAGCAAGCCGGAATGACAAAGGTATGCGCTTTCAGAGATAACAGAAAGACGGAACTGCGGCAGAGACTGCTTGGTTTATTATTTTCTCATTATTAATAATATAGTTACAAACTACACTTAAAGTATTACTTTAAGTGTAGTGTGTAATTATATTAATAATAATGAGAAAATAATAAACCAAGCAGTCTCTGCCGAAGTTCAGTCTTTCTGTTATCTCTGAATGCGCATACCTTTGTCATTCCGGCTTGCTTGCCCGCCGTCATTTTGGAGGGGCCGGTCGTAGCGACTATAGCGAAGACTCGCATCGAGAATCTTTCTTTACGATTTCGCACCGTTTCTGATTGTCTTCGGCCTGTCTCTTTTCGCATTCACAATACAGAAAAAACCGAATGGTTCATTGGATGGATTTCTCAGCTGATGGGGCTCGTTGGGTTTGATATAGAGAGTATCAAGGAAGCCGATTTTATATTTTTTCCTGCCCGCAATGCAGATGCCGTTTCCCCTGACTCCTATGACAACATGTTCATGTGTGTGCATTTCGAAACTGCTGAATCCGTGAGAGGCGATCTCGAAGTATCTCAGGTGGAATTTTGCCGATTCTCCATGGTTGCCAATCAAGGTTTGTCTGACAATATCGGCCCATTCATCTCCTTCCGGTTTGTATCTTTCGGTCTGTATCCCCTGCCAGGAGAAGGTGCCTTTGTATTTGCGGAACCTCGTTTTGTTGAGAGGTAATTTCTTTGAACCTTTTTCAGGCTTTTTCCCCGAATCACAAGAATGTGGAGTTGTTTTATTCTTCACCACGATGTCCATCAAATACAATGACGCACTTTAATGAGTTCTTTGCCTCAGCAGTCAGCCTGAAAGCCTCGGCAGTCTTCTCAATGGGAAAACGGTGCGTAACAAGCTTTTGAGCGGTTATGACTCCTTCCCTGATGACACCATGGGCTTCTTTGGTATCCGCAGGCCCGCAGGAATAACTGGTGATAATATTGACGTCCCTGAAATACAGGTTATTTGGGTCAATGGCAAGCTGCTCTCCCGGCTTTGCCGGAGTGAACAACAGAACGCTCCCTCCTGCTCCGACAGCCGCAATACCTTGTTTCATCGCTTCAATACTGTTTGGTCCGACGACGACAATATCTGCCATTTCACCATTTGTCAGATCTTTCAGTGCATCCACGAGATTATCCTTTGATACATCGATGACTTCATCCGCACCAAATTCCTTTGCCTTCCTGAGCCTGTAAGGGACCATGTCAGCACCGATGATTTTTTCAGCACCGTATCTTTTTGTCAGCAGTATATGCATTTGACCCATGACGCCAAGACCGATAACGAGT
>JALHSV010000448.1 GCA_022865525.1 Thermodesulfovibrionales bacterium | reverse complement strand
CGCCCCCCGCCGGATCACTGCCAACCCCACCCAAAAAGGTCAACAACCGGGGGTACCCCAACCCAGCCCAATCCGGGCGACATTGTCCCGATTCCAAACCCCACCCAAAAAGGTCAGATTCCGAAAAAGGTCCGATTCCGAAATTATCCGAAAATGATCGGATTTCGGAATCAACCGAAAGAGATCCGATTCCGAATTCATCCGAACTCGATCAGATACCATAGGATCCCAAAAAAGACGGTACTTTTGACACGTGATTTCCGAAGGGAAAAAGGGTATAATAAATTATACCAAGGAGGTATAAAAATGGATAAGAGTAGTTTTTCGATTAGGGAAAGTAGTGTGAAGTTGGGGGTTTCGGAAATGTATCTCCGAAAGATGATCAATGTGGGTAAGATTGAAACGGTCAAAGTCTCCATTTCCCCCAAAGTTTGGAGACATGAAGTAAGTTCATCGGAATTGGAGAGATTCAAAACGAGGTCATCTAACCGATCCTCGCGTGAAGATGGCCGAAATAAGTTTGTCATCTACCTGACTCCGACCGAATTGGGAAAGGTTCAGAAGTCTCTGAAGGAGAGTGGAATGGGAGAGATTGTAAAATTGTTAGTGAGATCGAATCCCTCCAAGTCCGAGTAACATTCGGATAGAAGGATAATTGAATAACCCCCAACTCACCCAAGTTGGGGGTAATTTTTTGCTTCCACGATCGGGGGGTACCCCAAAGGATTTTAGGAACGTTTATGGTTGTCAAAGGGCCCTCGGGGGACCCCTCAGTAGCCTCTCTCGCTACGCGCCGTACGCAGAGGCCTGCCTGCCTGCCTGCCGCCTGCCGGATTGTCGAGTGCTGCGAATTTGCTCTGCTAGGACATCTTGTAAAAGACCGCAGGTATATGTTATAATTAGTCATGCTTAGAAAGGAGCATACAAATGTCTACCGATAAAACAGTAAGTCAGGTACGAGAACGTATAGCTGAAGGCCTGCAAGATAGGCTAGTCGACGCATCTGAAGACTTGCTAGCGGAAGTCCAACGTTTGCTTACGGAATACGACCGCGCGCAGTTATTCGAAACGATGCAGATACTTCTTCAGATCGATCTTCTGATCGATATGCTCGAGCAGATGAAGAAAGGATCATGAACATGTTCAACGACCGTAAGCATACCTTCAGATATACCGCGTTTCATACCGACAATCATGTCGCGTCCGATCTACGAAAGCTTCAGCGTCGACGTCTGACGATCGAAGCTTGGCTCGAGATGGTCCTAATAGTAGCCGTCGGCATACTGACCTATGTGATACTAGTCGGACCGTAGACCGAAGCGATTCAGTCGCGTAGTATAACTTCATAGCCTCGGCTGGCCACCGAGGCATTTTTATGGCCTTGCCGGGGGTACCCTAGCCAAGCCCAAGTCTGAGGGGCTGTGCTTGCGCAGGAGGGGCCGGGGGTACCCCTCTCCTGTCTCTCCGCAGACGCGCTGGGGGCACAAGAGCCTGTGACTGCCTGCCACCTTTGTTGTTGCCTGCTGGGGGGTACTGCACCGGGGTCTTCATCGTACGCTGCGAATTTGCTCGTTAGGGACATCTTGTCAAGTTCCTTGGGTTCATAGTATAATATAGGTATCCTTAGAAAGGAGGATACAAATGACTACCCCCACAAGTACCACAACCACTACCCCCAAGTCTTCCTTCACGATCCGGGAAGCCGCTCATAAACTTGCTGTGAGCGAGATGTACCTACGTAAGATGGTTTTGGAAGGGAAGCTCCCGACCACCCACGTAGCGATCAGCGACAAGGTTTGGAGACACGAAATCAGTCAGGCCGCTCTTGATGCCTTCAAAGCTCGTACCGGTAACCGATCGAGTCGCGACGATGGCCGTAACAAATTCGTCGTCTACATGACGACAGCCGAAGAGAAGACCGTCCGCGAGTCGCTCAAGACCCTCAAGTTGGAGGCCGTTGACAAGTTACTCGGTAGGGCCAACCCAAGTAAGGCTACCAAGTAACCTCCCAATCGAATACCCAAATCCGGACCCCGGCAGGCGAGCTCATACTGGCGGGGTCTTCTTAACCACTTTCGGGGGTACCCCTCGCTTGTATCACGTACGGTTCGTGTAGCCGGCGGAAAGTGCCCGGGGGTACCCCTATACTGGCTCTCTCCGTACGGAGCTGGGTCACAAGACTCCTGCTGCTGCCTGCCACCGTTGTTGTTGCCTGTGCCGGTCCCCCTATCTTGGAAATCTTCAGGCGGGCCCTCACCCCT
>JALHSV010000447.1 GCA_022865525.1 Thermodesulfovibrionales bacterium | reverse complement strand
GTTTCAGGCTTCTATTGAATGAAGTCAAAGGGATATGCAAGTGAAGCCTGTAAAAGATATGAAAGCGGAGTGATTTGAACTATGGTTGAGCAAGGACTCTTAAATCTCTCCATTTATCGGGAACTCAGAAAGCGGCTCCGCTCTTTTCCCTTCTCCTGGTCAGATATCCAGAGAGACCGATTTGAACAAGTCAAGGTGTTGCTTAACTACTGCTATAAGTCTTTCGATTTTTACCGTAAGCGTTTCGATAGGGTAGGATTCAGACCCGAACATATGCGCTCTATTGAGGAAATGCAGATCCTGCCCTGTTTGACCAAGGAGGAATACCGGGATTTTACCGGCGAATTGGTCAACGCCGATCCCCGGCGTTATACGAACTGGTATCAAGACGGAACCAGTGGCAGTACCGGGCTTCCCTTGAAGATTTACCGAAATCATCGGGAGCGGGCCTATATGATCGCCAAGTATCTGCGGGCCTTGTTTCTCAACGGCTATCGTTATCGCGATCTGACCTTTTGCTTGCCGTCTCCTCATCGCCTGAGCGAATCCGATTCCATTTTGCAGCGTTTTGGTTTTTTACGGCGCATCTGCGTGCCCTACACAGCGAAGGTTGAACAAATGGTCGATGGCTATCGTCAACAAGAAGTGGATTTCCTCTACGCCAACCGCTCTCATCTTGTTCTAATGGCCGAATTCATCAAGCAGCACGGGATTGATATCGTGCAGCCCCGGTTGGTATGCAGCAGCGGCGAAATGATGGACCCGCCTTCTAGGAAGCTGATCGAAGAGGTCTTCGGCGCCGGCCGCCTGTTCGAGGTCTACGGCGCGGTCGAATTCAACAACCTCGCCTTTCAAGTGAAAGGGCAGAAAGGCTATCACTTCAATCATGACACGAATATCATCGAACTGGAGGACGAGGAGGGCCGGATCAATTCCCGGAAAGGCCGCTGTCTGATCACCGATCTGCACATTCGATCTTTCCCCCTGATCCGTTACCGACTTGATGACTGGATCGAAATGGACGAGGGAGAAGGCGCGCCCATGATCAGGAAGATTTTCGGGCGCTGTGACGACTGGTTCGTTCTTCCCGATGGGGGGAAAAAGCCGTTTCACCCGGTCTATGAGATCATGGAAAAGGAAACCGGGATCCATCGTTTTCGCTTCGTCCAGCAGGCCCGCGCCGAGATCGATATCCAACTGGTGACGGCTGCCCAGACCGACCGCGCGCTCTTGGAACGACGCCTTGGGGCCGCCCTCGATTCTGAGTTTAACCATGCCGTTCAATTCCATTTCCACTATTTTGATATCTTGCCGGAAGACCACAGCAACAAGTTGAGGATGGTTATCTCAAAGGTGAAGGGGAGCTCCCTAGTATGAACAACAAGAAGAGAGTGCTTATCGTTGGCGGCAAGGGCAGTGGGGAAATGGCCGCCTCGGTCTTTGAAGCGGTGAACGGAGTCACGAACGAATGGGAGATTGCAGGTTTCCTCATTGATATCAAGCAACCGGGCGAGGTCCTTGGAAAATATCCGGTCCTGGGCGGCACGGATCAAATCGCGGATTTTGTTCGCAAGGACTATTTCATTCACTATACACTGCACTGCACCAGCAAGGATAAGTTCGCGCGGGTCGCGAAATTCAAGAAGCTCGGCATACCCCTGGAGGCGATCGCTTCGGCCGTTCATCCCCTGGCCTGCCTGGATCCATCGACCAAACTGGGCCATGGCGTCCTGATCTCGCCCCTGGCGACCACCTCGGTCGGTGTCGAGATCGGAAACTTCGTCCACGCCTATCCGCATAGCTATATCGCCCATGAAGCAGTTGTTGGCGATTTTGTCACCCTGACTGCCCATGCCATCGTCGGTGCCCGGGTAAAAGTGGGAGAGGGCGCCCAGCTCGGGCTCAACTCCTCAATCCGTGAAGACGTCCGTGTTGGCCGCTATGCCATCGTGGGCATGGGGGCGGTGGTGCTTGATCATGTCGATGATCACGCTGTCGTTGCCGGCAATCCGGCCCGGGTGATCAAGAAAAAATGACCGAACCGGCAATAAAAAATGAAAATCCCTTTTAACAAGCCGCACTTAACCGGAAAAGAAACAGCATACATTGAGCAAGCTGTGCAGTCCGGTAAAATTTCAGGTAATGGCATGTTCACAAAAAAATGCCATAAATTCTTTGAAGAAAAATATGGTTTTAAAAAATGCCTGCTGACAACGTCTTGCACGGATGCCCTGGAAATGGCGGCCATTCTATTGAATATTGAACCTGGCGACGAAGTGATCATGCCCAGCTATACTTTTGTATCCACGGCAAATGCTTTTGTATTGAGGGGCGCAATCATTGTGTTTGCCGATAGCCGCCCAGATCATCCAGGAATCGATGAAGACAAGATTGAAGAATTGATAACATCCAAAACAAAGGCCATCGTTCCCGTCCATTATGCGGGTGTGGCTTGCGATATGGATAAAATCATGGATATTGCATCCAGGCATGATCTTTTTGTTGTGGAGGATGCCGCCCAGGCAATAGATAGTTATTATACCGGCAAAGATGGCAGCAAAAGACCCCTCGGCAGCATCGGTCATCTAGCCACGTTTTCTTTTCATGAAACCAAAAATATTCAATGCGGCGAAGGTGGCATGCTGGTCATCAATGACGAACGGTATGTTCGCAGGGCGGAAATCATCTGGGAAAAGGGCACCAACCGCGCCGAGTTTTTCCGCGGAGAAGTTGACCATTACAATTGGGTTGATATCGGTTCATCTTTTTTGCCCTCGGAAATAATTGCCGCCTTTTTGTGGGCGCAATTGGAAAATCTGGATAGCATTCAGAAGAAAAGAAAGGAAATTTGGAACAGCTATTGGCATAAATTTAATAATTTAGCAGATCGTGCTGATATGCAGCTGCCTTTCATCCCTGATTATGCAAGCAATAGCTTCCATTTGTTTTATCTGGTCTGCAAAAGCCTCGAACAGCGCACAAAGCTGATCGGGGAATTAAAAGATAAAAATATCCTCGCTGTTTTTCATTACTTGAGCCTGCACAAAAGTCCCTATTATAATGGCAAACACGATGGCAGGGAGCTTCCCGAATCCGACCGGTACACGGACTGCCTGGTGCGCTTGCCGTTCTATTTCGAGCTGCCGGAGAACGCCATCCGGCTCATCTGCCAAATTGTTGACGGAGCTTTCCGTGGGAAATAATTATCTCGGCAATAAAGAACAGAGGTACAAAGTGATCCTGTTCCTTTTATTGGGATTCAACCTGATTTTCAAGCTGCTCATATTTTACAATACGAATTCCTTTTATGTATCCGAAGCCGGGTCGAATTATGGTTATCTTCAGGCAATCGAAAAAGGGATGCACCCGATGCTGTTCCAAGCTGGTTATCGGTCCATCCTGGCCTACATCGGGTATTTTTTCAAGTCGCTGACAGGGACACTCGGTGCCTTCTTTTGGTTCCAGGCGCTTGTAAGCACTTTGTCAATTTATATTCTCTATTTGATATGCCTGCGACTCACCAATGAAAAAACGTCCGCGCTTTTCGCGGTCCTGCTGGCGACCATATTCATGGATTACCACTTGCTGACGCCGGTGTTTTACTATCAAATATTCGAGATCTTTTTCGTGCTGCTTGTTGTTTATCTCGTCTTGTGGATGATCGACGGCAACAAACCAATGAGATCGGCGGCCGTGCTGCTTGTCCCGCTGATAATATATATATCGGTTTTCTTTCGCGGGACGCTGGGCTATTTCGCGTGGCTGCTGATCGGCATGTCGCTTTATTTTGTTTTGAGGAAAGAGTACAGGTTATTCGCCAAGTTGGCGGCAGCGGGAATGATCACCATGATCCTGTTTTCCATGCTGCCCCAAGGCAACTATAAAAATAAAAATATAGTGTCTGTCAATGATTTCAAATTTTATGGCCACACGCTGTATGGCGGCGATGGAGGAGAGGGGAGATTCATTTACGAAGAAAATGAAGCTCGCTATCAAAAAAGGCTCAATGAGTTCATGCGCGAGCATAATTACGATTCGCCTACTATTCAAGTCCGCAACGAATTTCAAAGCAGGGAGATCAGGGAATTCATTTTAAAATCGCCCCACAAATGGCTTTGGCTCCAGGCGCGGAAGGTCGCCTTCACTTTCGGCATCGTACCCGTACGCGACAGCCTTGAATTACTGTCAACCGGGAAACTGCATATGAAATGGTATCTTAGTGCTTTTATTATCCAAGCGCCCTATGTGATTATTTTGCTCGGCTTCATTGTTTTAATCGTTTTGTTTTTTAGAATCTCTGATCTGAATAATGGCAAGTTTCTTTTTCTGATGCTGGTATTGTTCTACTTGATCGCCAGCACCTGTCTTTATGGACATTATCAGGAACGTTATCGCCATGTTGTTATACTGGCCGGCATATTGCCTGTTTCCGCATTTTATTTCTGCAGGCTTGCTGATCGGTCTTCAATGAAATCAATCGCGCGCATAAAAAATATCCTGCTGGTGCTTATCTTATTAATCATTTTTTCACATTGGGGTTATCAGGCTTATAATGCATTGGTAGTAAATAAAGGACGCTATCTTAAAGCTGTAAATCAATTTTATATTTTATGAGCAAATTTGATCAATTCTTTGCCCATGTTTTGGCAGTAAATGTTCTGCTTACTGAATTTATTAATTAATCACCAAATCATTTTAACAGGAAAAACCAGTGCTTCCTTCTGCAACTTTAACCAATGAACCTCGAACTCTTTTTAAATGAAAGATAAAAATTCTTATCTGAATCTGTTTCTTTTGTTTTTTAGCGCTTTTATACTTGTTTATTTTATCCCGAGTAGCTTTAATAAAATCTTGTTTCCTTTGTATTGTGTGTTGTTTTTCAGGTCGAAAAGTAATGCGTTATGGATAGTTTTTATTATTATTTTAATTGAACTTCCTGGGGGGCTCTTCAGTGGAGGGCTTAGAGAAGATATGGTTCGCTTACCCATTTACCCTCTAGCTGCTGGTGTTTCTATCTCTTTTGAGCAACTCTTAATATTTACAGGCATAATGAAAGTTTTTAAAAATAAACTTAAATACAAACCACTTGGTTTTTTATCAAAAAATATAAAACTTATTGCTTTGTATTTTATTTTTTTGCTATTCCTGTCATTTTTTATGGGTATTTCCTTTTATGGATTTCGCAATTTGTTTAAAATTCTTGTTAATCTAACCCTTTTTTATTCAGTTTATTTTTTATTTGCCGAGGAATCTGAGTTTGTTGATTTTTTCAAACTTGTTTTTCCTTTAGCCTTTGTCGCGTTTTTACTTCAGTTATATGATTTGATATTTGGCCATCAATTAATTAAATTATTTAGACCAGGAGTAGTAAGTACGCAGGGTGTTTTGGGCATGGGTGAGTTTGATAGACCTATAGAAATGGTTCATGTTCTCTTGTTCACATTTTTCGGATCTTTATATTATTTGATTTTAAAAAAAGAACTTTTCAACAAGAATTATTTACTAATAGTAAATTTGATTTCTTATTGCTCAATTTTTATTACAGCTACACGTACATGGTTTATTGCCTTTACTTTTACTTATTTTTTGCTTTTACTATTTAAGCCCGGGAAAATGATAAAGTTAATATTAAAGAATTCAATTTTGTTGATTGTTGCAGTTTTATCTCTTTTTTCCTTGTCGATACTAAAAAATCAATTTTCTCATGCCTATCAAAGAATTAAATCCATAGAATTGATAGTCCAAGGTGACGTAACTGCTGGTGGGACCTTGCAGCGTTTTGATAAAAGGGCTCCGAAGATTATGAAAGCATTTGCGAAGAGTTCAATTTTAGTGGGGGCAGGTTTCACAGATAATTATTGGGAAAATAGTGATCAGCACATTGGCTTTCATAATTTTTTGTTCAACGGTGGCATCATTGGCGTAATGTTTCCATTATATTTGGTCATAAACATATTTTATTTTACGATAAAAGTCGGAAAAAAAATTGGAAATCAAAATCCATATAAGAACGCGCTTATAATATTTATTTTATGGATGGTAGGTCTTTTAATTTTAAATAGCAGCACCCAATTTATTGGCTATGATGTTCCTTTAGTGAGAATTCTTATATTTTCTTTTTATATTTATTTTTATAATAATCAAATGAAAGCTGCGATGAATTTCAATAAATATAGAACAAGATAATTATTCCTTAGGAGCTAAAATGAAAGTTATCATACTTTGCGGTGGGATGGGGACGCGTCTGGGGTCAATCACCGACTTGATTCCCAAACCGATGATCGAGATCGGCGGCAAACCGATCCTTTGGCACATCATGAAAATTTATTCAAAATACGGTTTCAATGATTTCATAATTGCGCTGGGCTACAAGGGCAATGTGATCAAGGAATATTTCTACAATTTCAACCAGAACAACAGCGATTTCACCGTGGACCTGCGATCCGGTGAGATCCAGTTCGAGAACTGCCCCTACGAGGATTGGAAAGTCACCCTGGCCGACACCGGCCTGGATACGCTGAAAGGCGGCCGCATCAAGCGCGTTGAAAAATACCTCGATTCCGATATCAACATGCTGACCTACGGCGACGGTGTGGCGGACATTAATATCAAAGCGCTGGTCGCATTCCACAAAGCCCATGGCAAGATCATTACCGTCAGCGGC
>JALHSV010000446.1 GCA_022865525.1 Thermodesulfovibrionales bacterium | reverse complement strand
GGCAGAAGTCAGGAAAAAGGACATCCTCGGTTATTTAAGACCTGACGGAAAGACACAGGTGACCATTGAATATAAAGACAGCAAACCGTTCAGGGTAGATAGTATCGTCGTATCAACACAGCATAGTCCCGAGATGACCCTGAAAGAGATCCGGGAAGATGTCATTGAGAAAGTCATCAAACCCACGGTTCCCCCCGATCTGATTGATGAGGAGCATATTACCTATTATGTAAACCCTACAGGCCGTTTTGTTGTCGGCGGTCCCATGGGAGATACGGGGCTCACGGGCAGAAAAATCATCGTTGACAGTTATGGGGGAGTAGGAAGTCATGGTGGCGGCTGTTTCTCAGGCAAAGACCCGACAAAAGTCGACCGTTCGGGTTCCTATATGGCAAGGTATGTTGCAAAGAATATCGTTGCAGCCGGGATTGCCGACAGGGTTCAGCTCCAGATTGCATATGCGATCGGTATGCCTGAGCCGGTTTCGGTCCTGGCTGAGACATTCGGGACCGGGAAGATATCTTCAGAGGAAATTGTAAAGATCGTACGGAACAACTTTGACCTCACACCAAAAGGAATGATAGATACACTCAACCTCAGGAGACCGGTTTATAAAAAGACCGCAGCATACGGCCACTTCGGCAGGAATGACCCTGATTTTACCTGGGAAAATACGGATAAGGCTGAGCTTCTGAGAAAACAAGCCGGTTTGTAACGGCTAAAGGAGAATAATGGTAAAGCATGATATTAAAGATGTGAAGTTAGCGCAGAAAGGCAAACTCCGGACCGAGTGGGCGGCACAGGAGATGCCGGTACTCAAAAGCATTGCTGAGAGATTCAGAAAGGAAAAACCTTTGAAAGGGTTCAGGCTCTCTGCATGTCTTCATGTCACAACAGAGACAGCTAACCTTATGGAAACCCTAAAATCCGGAGGCGCGGAAGTCGCACTGTGTGCTTCCAATCCTCTCAGCACACAGGATGATGTTTCAGCCTCACTTGTTCAATTCTCAAAAATTCCGGTCTTTGCTATCAAAGGAGAAGATCATAAGACCTATTACAAACATATAAACGATGCCCTTTCGATAAAACCTCACATGACAATGGATGACGGCGCTGACCTCGTATCAACAATCCACAAGAGCCGAAAAGATCTCCTTGGCAACATCCTGGGAGGGACAGAGGAAACGACGACAGGTGTCATCCGTCTCAGGGCAATGGCAGAAAAGGGTGTTTTGAGGTACCCGATCATCGCCGTGAATGATGCATTTACAAAATATCTTTTTGACAACCGGTATGGTACCGGTCAAAGCACGATCGACGGGATCATGAGAGCAACAAACAGGTTAATAGCAGGCGCGGTTTTTATCGTTTCCGGCTACGGATGGTGCGGTAAGGGCATTGCAATGAGAGCAAAAGGCCTGGGCGCTAAAGTCATCGTTACCGAAAGTAACCCCTTGCGGGCATTAGAGGCTACTATGGATGGGTTTGACGTGATGCCCATACGGGACGCTTCCCGGATTGGGGAAATCTTCGTTACCGCAACAGGAGATGTTAATGTCATTTCCAAGGACTGCTTCACCATAATGAAAGACGGTGCTATACTCTGCAATTCAGGCCACTTTAATGTCGAGATCTCCATCGATGCACTGAAAAAAATGTCAAAGAAACGAAGGGTAATCCGCGAATTTGTCGAGGAATTTACCCTCAGAAATAAGAGAAAAATATATCTCCTTGGTGAAGGGAGACTCATCAATCTGGCTGCTGCTGAAGGGCATCCGTCTGCTGTTATGGATATGAGTTTCGCAAATCAGGCCCTCTGTGCCGAATTTATTGTTAAGAACTATAAGACATTCGAAAAAAAGGTATACAGTGTCCCAGGAGAAATTGACAGGAAGATTGCATACCTCAAACTCAGGGCGATGGGGATTAAGATCGATGCATTGACTGAAGAACAGAAAAACTATCTTGAAAGCTGGGAATTGGGGACTTAGATTGAAAGGCAGAATAGTTTCCTTGAACATCAGTGCAAAAAAGGGGATTAGGAAAAAACCTATCAAAGAGGTCCTGCTCAAGACAAATTATGGTATCGAGGGAGATGCCCATGCCTCTTCAAAATGGCACAGACAGGTGAGTCTTCTATCTTTGGAAAGCATCAGGAAGATGCAGGACAAAGGATTGAACGTGAATCCGGGTGACTTTGCAGAGAATATTACTACAGAAGGGATTGACCTGCCAACACTTCCGGTGGGGACAAAAATGACGATCGGAAACAATATCGAGGTTGAAGTGAGTCAGATCGGCAAGGAATGTCATACACGGTGTGCAATATATTATCTGGCCGGCGACTGTGTAATGCCAAAAGAGGGAATCTTTGTTACAGTGCTGAAGGGCGGCAAGGTTAGAGAGGGAGATGAAATTGTAGTCATCATATAAGATATTCTATTAAGGAGGATATCGTATTTGCACGGATTTTTTTGCCGATAGTCGATTCATTGATTACACAAAAGGAGGCAAAAGCCTCGGAGTCCCGATGAATATCGGGACGAGAATGAGTGCAAATATGATATGCTCCTTACATAAATTCAATTTATGATAACCGTTGCTGTCTTAACACTGAGCGATAAAGGATCAAAAGGCGAAAGAGATGATACGAGCGGCCTTTTGATTCAGGAGATGTTGAATAGTATTGACGCCAAAGTTCTGCATTATGACATCTTGCCCGATGAAAAAGACCTCATCAAGGAAAAGCTCATCAAATACACCGGAGACGTTGATTTGATACTGACAACAGGAGGGACCGGGCTTTCACCGAGAGATGTTACTCCTGAGGCAACTCTCGAAGTGATAGACAGGCAGGTGCCGGGAATAGCCGAGGCAATGCGTCTTGAAGGCTTAAAAAAGACAAGCAGGGCCATGCTTTCAAGGGCGGTAGCGGGTGTTAAAGGAAAATCCCTGATTATTAATCTTCCGGGAAGTCCCAAGGCAGTTCGAGAGGGTCTTGCGGCTATCCTTGACGTTATTCCGCATGCGATTGAGAAAATCAAGGGCGATCCCTCCGAATGTGCTTCGAGCTAATAATTAAATCGTATTTGCGATGAAGGATATAAGCCTTTCTCTGGCTTTCTTCGCCGGTATTTTATCCTTTTTATCTCCTTGTGTCCTTCCCCTCATTCCCTCCTATGTATCATTCATAACAGGCATTTCATTTAAAGACCTCACGGTTGGAACAGACAGAAAAAAGATCAGATACCTGACAATAGCAAATTCCTTAGCTTTCATAGCAGGGTTTTCATCCGTATTCATAGCTCTTGGTGTATCGTCATCAGCAGTGGGGAAATTTTTCTTCGCTTATATGGATATGATCAGGATTATAGGAGGCATACTGGTAATAATTTTCGGCCTCTTTATTGCCGGGTTTCTCAAACTTGATTTTCTCATGTCTGAAAAAAAGGTACACCTGAGCGGCAAGCCTGCCGGTTATATCGGAACATTCATCGTT
>JALHSV010000445.1 GCA_022865525.1 Thermodesulfovibrionales bacterium | reverse complement strand
CCTTAAAAAGGGGGACAAGATCGTTACATCAGGTGGCATTTACGGGGTTATCGAAGCCGTGGGCACGAATACCATTACTATCAAAATTGCCGAGAATACCAAGGTTAAGATCGGTAAGGCATATGTCGCGGTTATGAGGGCAGCTTCTGACGAAGATTGATTCAAATTTTTCTAACTCATATTTGCAACAAATGCAAAATATCAAATCTCATACCTCCTGAACAAATATTGTTTAGGATTTAGAATTTCGTATTTAGGATTTCAGAAATAGTGGAGGCTGAATGAAGAAAAATATTATCTGGAGGTTAATCCTCATCGGCGTTACCCTTATCCTTGCGGCCGTCTTTTTCCTCCCCAATACACCGCTCTTTCCGTATATGCCTGAATGGTGGAAGAAGAACATGCCCGACAAAGGCATTGTCCTCGGGCTCGATCTGCAGGGAGGCTTGCACCTTGTCTTTGAAGTTGAAGGGAACAAGGCGGTTGAAATTACCACAGAAAGAATAGCAACACGGTTAAAAGAATTGTTTGCAAAGAAAAATCTCACTGCTGAAGTGATTGCAAGCGGGCTCACTATTACCATAAGTCCTTCCAGTCCCGACATAAGAAAGGCAGTGGAAGAGAATTATCCCATCCTTGTGCCTGTTGAGACAGGGACCAGTCTTGTATGTAAAATCTCTGATAAAGAAGCGCAGAGAATAAAGGATACTACTGCTGACCAGGCGCTCGAGACGATCCGGAACAGGATCGATCAATTCGGCGTAGCAGAGCCGACGATCCATCGGCAGGGTGAGAACGAGATTGTTGTCCAGCTGCCCGGTGTGAAAGATCCAAAACGTGCCATCGACCTGATCGGTAAGACCGCGCAGCTCGAATTCAAGCTTGTGAATGATGATACTAAAGTGGCAGCAGAGCTTCCCCAGTCAATAGCGCCCGGCGACGAAGAAGAGCTTCTGAAGCAGTTTGCCGGAAGAATTCCTGAAGACACTGAGATTCTTTTCGAAAAAAAGGTTAACAAAGAAACCGGGGCTGCAAGGAAGATCCCCTTGCTCCTGAAAAAACAGGCAGCCCTCACCGGAGATCTTCTCAGCGATGCAAAAGTCAATATTGACTCACGGTTCAGCGAACCGTATGTCTCCCTGTCATTTAATGCTGCAGGCGCCAAGCTCTTCGAAGACGTTACAGGGGCCAATGTCAAGAAAAGGCTCGCAATAAGCCTTGATAACACTATTTATTCGGCACCCGTGATACAGGAGAAGATAGCAGGAGGGAATGCCCAGATAACCGGCAGTTTCAGCATGGAAGAAGCAAAGGACCTGAGCATTGTCCTTCGTGCAGGTGCACTGCCTGCTCCCATGAAAATGCTCCAGAATGTGACTGTTGGTCCTTCGTTGGGAAGGGATTCGATCGAGGCTGGAAAGAGCGCAGGGATTATCGGCACGATCGCCGTCGTTATATTCATGATATTCTATTACAGGTTTTCCGGGCTCATTGCAGACTTTGCCTTGTTGTTTAATATCGTCCTTCTCCTTGGTGCATTGGCATCTCTCAATTCAACGCTCACCCTCCCCGGCATTGCAGGAATCATCCTTGCCATCGGCATGGCTGTCGATTCGAACGTCCTGATGTTCGAAAGGATGCGGGATGAATTGAGGGCGGGCAAAACTCCCCGGGCAGCAGTGGACTCCGGATATAATAAGGCTTTCTGGACGATCTTCGACTCCCATGTGACAACCTTAATCACAGCAGCCGTGCTTTTCCAGTTCGGTACCGGACCGATTAAAGGCTTTGCCGTAACTTTGAGCCTGGGTGTTGCCATTAACCTTTTTACCGCTTTGATCGGGACAAAGTCCATTTTCGACATCATCAACAGCAGGCGTGAATTAAAGAAGCTGAGTATATAGGAGAAGAGATGATTGAACTGATCAAAAACCCTAACATTAACTTCCTCGGGAAGAGAAATATCGCCTTTCTTGTTTCAGGCATTTTCGCCATAATCGGGATCATTGCAATTGTGCGGATTGCAACCGGCCACGCAAACCTCGGTATCGATTTTGCGGGGGGAACTGCCATACAGCTTAAATTTGAAAAGAATATTGCGCTCCACGATGTCAGGCTTGCCCTCGAAAGCGGCGGCCTCAAAGAATTTGATCTCCAGGATCTGCCCACCGAGAATAAAATCCTCATCAGGGTGAAGAAGACAGAGCAGGAGCTCGGTCTGGTTTCCGAGAACATAACAAATAGTATCAGCCAGAAAATACTCAATAATACCTATGTCGTTGATTCAACAACGGTGGTAGGGCCCAAGGTCGGTGGAAGACTGAGGGCAGACGCGGCAAAGGCAGTCGCCATGGCAATTATCGGCATCCTGATCTATGTTGCATTCAGGTTTCAGTTCAAGTTCGGCGTTGGTGCAACCATTGCAACTTTTCATGATGTTCTTGCCGTGCTTGGTATATTTTACCTTATGGGGAAGGAGATTAATCTCATCCTCATCACTGCCCTTCTCACCATTGCCGGTTATTCACTTACCGATACCGTGGTTGTGTTCGACAGGATACGGGAAAATCTGAAACTGAAGCAAAAAGACAGCGTCGAATCAGTTATGAACACCAGTATTAATGAGGTCTTATCAAGGACAATAATCACATCGACAACAGTTCTCCTCACATCGATAGCACTCTTTTTCTTTGGTGGCGAAGTACTCCACGACTTCTCTCTGGCCATGATCATGGGCGTTATTATCGGCACCTATTCCTCGATCTTTGTTGCAAGCCCGGTCGTGCTCTTATGGGGAGGAAAGAGGCTGTTTGCCAAAAAATAAATCATGAGAACTCAGGGGGTCAAGGAATCAAGGAGTCAAGATTTCTTTCTCTTGAATCCTCGAACCCTCGTATCCTGGAACCCTGCTGTCTGCTGTGCATAAGCGCTGGGTTGTCAACAGGACCAATCCCGAATTCATCAAATATCTGTCAGCAACCGCATCTATTTCCCCTGTTCTTGCGCAAATACTGATTAACAGGGGATTGAAGACATCAGCGGAAATCAGTTCCTTCCTGAACGCGGAACCGTCCCAACTGACAGACCCATTCGAGATGGAAGGGATGAAAACCGCTGTCGAGCGAATTTCGATTGCAGCCAAGGCAGGAGAAAAGGTATTCGTTCACGGGGATTACGATGTCGACGGACTTACAGCAACGGCTATTCTTGTCGGGGCATTGCGTGGGATCGGTATAGACTGTCACTACTTTATCCCGAGCAGAATGGTGCATGGATATGGCTTTAAATCATCATCCGTAAAAAAGGCAAAGCAGGCAGGCGCAACCCTCGTGATAACCGTTGATTGCGGCATAACCTCATTCGAGGCAGCAGCCCTCTGCAAACAAGAAGGAATTGATGTGATCATCACAGACCACCATGAACCGGTTATCAGACGGCAGTCAACAGTCGAGAATGCGGAGGCAAAAGAAGCACTGACTGACGACGCACGACTGACGACGCACGATTTTCTGCTGCCTGAAGCTGTTGCTATTATTAATCCCAAACTCTCCGGTCTCCGGTCTCCGGTCTCCCATCTCTCCGGTGCCGGTGTTGCCTTGAAACTTGCCCATGCCTTATCCATATGTCACCAGGAACGGTTTGCGGTGCACGAATTCATGGATCTTGCCGCTCTTGGGACAATGGCTGATATTGTTCCTCTGACAGGAGAAAACAGGTGTATCGTCAAAGAAGGTTTGAGGATAATCCAGAATGGTATACGGCCCGGGGTACAGGCTTTAAAGGATGTGGCAGGCATTGGGGGGAGAACAATGAAAACAGGCCTGCTTGTGTTCACCCTCATCCCAAGGATTAATGCTGCCGGCAGGATTGACGATGCAAACACGGTTGTGAAGCTCCTGCTTACGGACTCCATGGATGAAGCCTTTGCCGTATCCCAGTTGCTGGAAAAACAGAATTCTGAGAGGCGGCGCATTGAGAGAGAGGTTTATCAGGAAGCCCTTCATATACTGAAGGAGAAAGGTATATCGCCGGTGATTGTGCTTGGTGCTGAGGGGTGGCATCAGGGCGTTGTCGGTATCGTGGCATCGAGGATAACAGAGGAATTTCACCGGCCTGTTATTCTTCTGTCTATTGAAGGAGGGTTAGCGCGCGGTTCTGCGCGCAGCATACCTGCATTCGATATGAACAGAGCTCTCTCAGCCTGCAAAGATCTCCTGAGAGCATTCGGCGGACATAAGCAAGCTGCGGGGCTCGAACTGGAGGTGAAAAATATTTCTTTATTCGAAGAGTGCATGAACAGGATTGCACTCGAGACGCTTACCGAAGATGATTTTGTCCCGTTGCTTGAAATAGATGCAGATGTCGAATTTTCTGAGATTACCTTCAATCTCACGAGGGAGCTTGAGATCCTCGAACCTTTTGGATACGGGAATCCCGAGCCCCTTCTCGGATCAAAAGGGCTCGAAGTTGTCTCCCCGAGGATTGTCAAGGATAAACACCTGAAGATGAAGCTCCGCCAGAGAAGCCAGTCGATAGATGCGATCGGGTTTGCGATGGCTTCCTTTTTTGAGAACCTTACCGGAGATACAACCGTTGATGCAGTATTTACTCCTTCAGTGAATGAATGGGAAGAATCACGGTATCTTCAGCTGAACCTGAAAGCCCTCCGTCCAAGCCAAAAACCCGTCATCAGTTAATAACAGTCAATTGACGAACTGCATTTGAATACCATATATAATAGAGCATGGAAGAAGAGCTTGTAGATATTGACATCCTGATTAAGAAAGTCCTTTCTTATCATCCCGATGCAGACATTGAACTCCTGAAGCAGGCACATCTGTT
>JALHSV010000008.1 GCA_022865525.1 Thermodesulfovibrionales bacterium | reverse complement strand
GGTTATTTCACGAAGGTCGATAAACTTCTTTTTCCAATCATTGAGGTTTGCAACTAATTTTTCTTTTGTATCCCAATCCCAACTTGCTGATTCACTCATAAAACTTTCCCTTTCTTTTCCCCTTTAGCTATGTTGGATAAATTACCGAACTAATTTTGAAATGTCAATAAACTGATGCCCCTCCTCAAAGTAACGCTGTACCAATAAAATCAAAAGATGCAAAATCGATTGGTTAGAAAAGTTATCACAGTACCTTTAAAAAGTCAATAACTTTTTGCCTTGACATAATTTTTTCCGTTTCATAATTTTTTTCCCGTTTATTTGAGAGATATTACGGGCTTACTTTTTATTTCAGCTAAGCGTTCAGTGCTTTTGAAGATAGCAAAAAATATTATAATAAAAAAGTGGCATATAAAAGTATGCAGATCCTATCTGAAAAAAGCATGAATCAAAATGTGCATTGGAGGAGAAAATGACCGGATCGAATCATTATAAAATACATCCTATTGTGATGGGGACAAAAGCATTCGACAAGGGAATGATGACCTATCAGTACGACTATGGAAAGCCTTATACCATCCCAATCTATTGCTGGTATCTGGAAGGCGGGGACAAAAAGATATTGGTCGATACCGGTGAAATGGCGCCTATGAAATCACGGGAGAGAGAAGAAGCAATTGGTGGGAAAATTTATACGTTCGAGGAAGGGTTGAGCCGTTGGGGATTAAAGCCGGAGGATATCGATGTCGTAATCCATACCCATTTGCATAATGATCACTGTGAAAATGACGATAAATGTAAAAACGCTGTTTTCTATGTTCACGAAAAAGAAATGGAGAGGATTCACAATCTCCATCCCTTAGATTTCCGCTACAATGAAGACTTCGTTACAGACATAGAAAAGAATGGTCAGATTAAAACGATTTCAGAAGACACAGAAATCCTCCCCGGCATAAACGTGATTCATACACCAGCACATACCGAGGGAGGAATGACTGTTCTCATAGACACTGAAAAAGGGAAGGCCGCCATAACAGGTTTTTGTCTCATCATGGAAAACTTTAATCCTCCTCCAAAGATAAAGGCAATGGAGATGGATGTCATCCCCCCCGGCACTCATGTCAATGTATACGAGGCCTATGATATCGTGCTAAAAGTCAGGGATATGGCTGATATCCTGATACCTCTCCATGAACCAAAATTCGCTTCGGTTGATACGATTCCATAAGCAGTTAAATTAAAACAACGTAATTTTCTTGTGAAGGAGAATCCAGTATGGAAGGTAAAGGAATTGAAGCTTCGGTTATCAATTTGGGAGAATCACTCGCAGAAGCGGGTTATAAGGAGAATGTTGCGAATATAAGCAAAGGGATTTTAACCTGGGAGAAGGATGTAGTTTTTACTGCAAGAATCCGTGGGTACGCAATTGATTTTGATGCTGATGCAAAGGAGGGGTGCATTCCGACTGACAGTTTGCTTATGAGCCTCCCGGGGTGTCTCGCTATTGACGTTGTATTGTTTCTCAG
>JALHSV010000444.1 GCA_022865525.1 Thermodesulfovibrionales bacterium | reverse complement strand
TGTTCTTTCATTATATCAGATTTTTTATGCAATGCGTGGAAGCTATCACATGAAGAAAAAGAGCTCTTGCCGATACAGCCGGCGTTCGTATGATAGAATAGATGCAGGAAAATGCATATCAGGCTTACATCAGGGAAGATCCTCGACAGGATGAAAGACGAAAATCTCCTGCAGGCATTCAAAAGACAGGGGGTATATCTCGTTGCATCCTGTGGCGGGAAAGGTATATGCGGCAAATGCCGCATCAGGATATTCAGGGGGGAATACCATACTGCCTCTCAAGGAAAGCTTCACGCGCATGACATTGAATCGGGGGTTGTCCTTGCGTGTCAGACTTTTCCGGAATCGGATATCTCCGTGGATATCCCAAAGGAATCCCAGCTTGTTTTGGGAGATGTCCTCGAAATTTCCAGGACAAAAGACCTTCTTGAAACTTTCCGGTCTTCAGGGAAGACACTATCCCCTCTTGTGAAATGGGTCTCCCTTGAAGTCACACCACCAACGATAGATGATAATATCAGCGATCTTGAGCGTCTGAAAAAATCCTTGGAGGCCATATGTTTGAAGGACATGAGCTTTTCTCATGGTTTCCTGTCAACAATGGCAACAGAACTCCGTGAAGCTCGATGGAAGGTTCATCTCGGATACATCGATGGTACTGAGGCTGTTTTTCTCGCACCGTCCGCAAGCAAGGATACTTATGGATTGGCCGTAGACATCGGTACAACCACAGTCGTAGTGTATCTCGTGAATCTCAAAGATGGTTCCCTTGTGGATGTAGGATCAACCTACAATTCGCAAATCCGTTACGGTGATGATGTAATCACGAGAATTATGTACGCCACAGAAGCCGGCGGACTCAAAGAATTACAGGATACGGTTGTGACCGACATGAATAACCTCCTGATGCCTATGATTGAGAGACACGCGATAGCAAAAAAAGATATAGAGTCTGTTGTCATCTCCGGGAATACGACGATGACCCACCTTTTCTGGGGACTCAACCCCGGATTTATCAGGGAAGAACCATATACTCCAACCTTGAATTTCTTTCCCGTATGGAAAGCAGATAGCGTGGGATTGAAGATCGGCAAACAGGTACCCGTGTATACAGTGCCCTGCGTAGCGAGTTATGTTGGCGGCGATATTGTTGCAGGGGTTCTTGCTTCAAACATGCATAAACAGAGCGGGATAACGCTTTTTATGGATATCGGGACCAATGGAGAGATCGTTATCGGTAACAACGAATGGCTTGTGACTGCTGCGTGCTCTGCCGGCCCCTGTTTTGAAGGAAGCGGGATAAGACATGGCATGAGGGCAACAGAGGGTGCCGTGGAATCCATAACTATCAATCCTCAGACATTCACACCTTCTCTCAGCGTAATCGGCAACAGCACACCAATCGGAATATGCGGTTCAGGGATGATCGACGCGATAACAGAGATGTTTCTAACAGGTGTGATAGACCAGAAAGGGAAATTCATCAGAGGGCTCACCACAAAGAGAATCCGGGATGGCTTTGAAGGACCCGAATTCCTGGTTTCCAGCAATGAGGGCAAGGATATTGTCCTCACAGAGGTGGATATAGAAAACATCCTGAGGGCGAAGGCAGCAATGTACGCAGGAGTCTCCCTCCTTGTAAAAAAGGTCGGCTTAACACTAAATGATATCGAACAGATTTTTATTGCCGGTGGTTTCGGAAATTACCTGAATATCGAAAAGGCGATTATCATCGGTATGCTGCCTGATGTTCCAAGAGAAAAATTCCGGTTTCTTGGCAATACTGCAATTGCCGGTGCGTATTTCTGCCTTCTTTCCGAAAAAATGAGGGAAGAAGCAGAAGAGGTTGCCGGGAAAATGACCAATGTGGAATTATCTGTATCACGAAGGTTTATGGATGAATACATGTCAGCCCTTTTCCTTCCGCACACGGATATCGGGCAATTTCCGACAGTAAAAAAACTACTGCGGAATAAGGATTAACAAATCCCATCAGTGTATAAGTCCTTCAGCGAGGAGTTTATCCACTTCCCTTCGTATCACGGAAGCAGGTATGCCACCATGGACCTTGAGCACACCATTGATAAGAACAACCGGGGTATTTAAGGCCCCCAAATGTAAGAGCTCCTTGATATCATCAAACTCTTCTTCCCCATCCATAAAAAGATCGACATATTCGACATACACTACAGACGGATAAAAATAGTTCATCTCATTGGAAAGTTCCTCAGTAAGTATTTTATTCGTCCCTGATATTTCCGTTGTATTATCATCAAAGAGGACTCCCTCAGTCGGGTTGTCAAGTATCTGGATATGAACTCTTTGAAGCATTCAGGTTACCTCTCCTTCCTCATGGTTACAAGGATATTGTCTATGAGCCTCGTATTCCCTATCTTTGCCGCAACTGCAAGCAGTACGTCACCCTGGATCATAGATAGTTCTTTAAGGGTTTCCGGGTCATAGAATCCTGCGTAATCGATGCTTGATACAGCAGGCTCTTGCAGAATCTTCTCATGCATCATTTCTTTGAGATGGATACTATTTATTATACCAGATGTGAGGAGATCAGCTGTCTCTTTCAGACTCCGGTAGAGAACCCCAGATACCTTCCTTTCTGCTTGAGTAAGGTATGCGTTCCTGGAACTCATGGCAAGGCCGTCCTTTTCTCTGATGGTCGGACATATGACTACATCGATATCCATATTGAGATCCCTTACCATTTTCCCAATGATGACGGCCTGCTGAAAGTCTTTCTGGCCAAAATATGACCTTGTGGGCTTAACAATGTGAAAGAGCTTCGCTACAACTGTTGCAACCCCAATAAAATGACCCGGCCTGAAAAATCCGCAAAGCTTGTCTGAAATCTTCCCCACCTCGATACGGGTTAAAAAACCTTCGGGATACATCAGCGGGGCATCAGGTATAAAAAGGATATCGGCTGCTTCTTTCGCAAGTTTTTCCGTATCTCCTTCCACGTCCCGCGGATACCGGGGGAAATCCTCATCCGGCCCAAACTGGAGGGGGTTTACAAATATGCTTACAACCGTCTTATCGTTCTCCTGTCTTGCCCTTTTGACCAGACTGAGATGGCCCTCATGCAGGGCTCCCATTGTCGGGACAAACCCTATTGTCTTGCCACAAAGAAGTAACCCGCTGACAGTATCCTGCATGATTTTTGGTATGCGTATTATTTCCACTTCTTCATACCTTTGTATACATAATGTGGGCTAAAGGTTGAAAATATTTTGCTATAACCTATATAAAGACAGTTCCGTTTGTCAAACCGGATTCGATAGGTGGTGAGGTCAAAACGCTGTCGGGACTTTTGAAGCCCTGTTGTGGTAAAATTCGAAATTATGGAAGAAATCGGTATTATCGAGCGTGTCGAGGGTTTCAATGCAACAGTTGCCGTTCCTAAGAGAAGTGCATGTGACGGATGTTCATTGAAAACATGCAAACCATCGGGACAGTCGATGACAATCGAAGCCCTGAATCCGGTTCATGCACGTGTCGGCCAGAAGGTGATAATTTCAATGAAATCAACCACATATTTAAAAGGTTCATTGATTGTCTATGGAATTCCTGCCCTTGCCCTCGTGATGGGGGCAGTCCTTGGCAGGGAGGTCCTGAGTGCTTATTTTGTTAGTCATGACCCGGATAGTATTTCCGCAATTTCGGGATTTGCTGCATGCGTTTTATCTTTTTTCTCGGTTAAGCTATGGAGCAGCAGCCAAGACAGAAAATTTGCAGCAACGCCTGTAATTGAGGAAATAGTGGAAGAATAAAGGACAATTAATAAGGGGTAAAGAATGATTATTGTTCTCTGGCAACCTTTCCTGATAGATATATCCTATTTTCAGAATAGAGGGGGAATGTATGGCAAACTTTGAGCTAGATAAAATACGGAATGTTGCAGTTATTGCACACGGCGGTGCCGGCAAAACTTCGCTTGTTGAGGCAATGCTTTTCGCTTCCGGTTCAATTGACAGGCTTGGAAGAGTAGACGACGGGACTACAACAACCGATTATGAACCGGAAGAAATAGCAAGAAAGATAACCATTAGCTCTTCAATATCTTTTTGTACCTGGAATGGTTTCAGGATAAACCTTGTTGACACCCCCGGCTTTATCAATTTCCTTGAAGATACCAGGGGATGCCTGAGGGGTGTTGATGGAGCGGTCGTCATCGTCAGCGCATTATCAGGGGTGAAGGCGGAAACACAGAAGATCTGGAAATACGCATCTGAATTCGAAATACCAAGAATAGTTTTTGTAAATAAAATGGACAAAGAAAACGCAAACTTTTCGCGGGCATTAGGAGAACTCGAAAAATCTTTTGGGAAAGATGCCTTACCCATGCAGTTGCCGATAGGATCAGGTGAAGGTTTCAAAGGTATTGTTGACCTGATCAAAATGAAGGCCCTGATTTTCGACAATGGAAAGTCTAAAGAATCTGACATACCATCCGACATGATTCCTGAAGCCGAGGAATATCGAAAAAACCTTATCGAAAAAATTGCCGAATCTGATGATGCGCTGCTCGAGAAGTACCTTGAGGGCGGGACTCTTACAGACGAGGAGATAATAAAGGGGATAAAAGAAGGTGCCCTGACAAAGAGGTTCATCCCGGTAACATGCGGCTCTGCTCTCAGGAACACCGGCGTGTCCCAGCTTCTTGATAGCGTAATCCTCTGCCTCCCCTCACCTTCAGAAATGGCAAGAATATCGCCTGTCAAAGGAAAGCACCCGAAGGACGGTAAAGAGGTTGAAAGAAAACCTCTGCAGACAGAGCCGTTATCGGCGTATGTTTTTAAAACAATAGCCGACCCCTTCGCAGGAAGGCTTTCCATTTTCAGGGTCTTTTCAGGATCTCTGAAGGCTGATTCCAATATCCTGAACACGTCAACAGGGGCAAAGGAAAGAATCGGCCAAGTCTTCTATCTCCTGGGGAAAAAACAGATACCTGCCCAGACAATAGGCGCCGGAGAAATAGGAGTTGTGGCAAAGCTGAAAGAAACCTTTACTGGTGATACCTTATCGGATGAATCTCACCCAATAGTTTTTACAAAGGTGAAATTCACCGATCCTATCATCTCTTATGCAATAGCGTCAAAGAGCAAAGGGGATGAGGAAAAGGTGAGTACAGGCCTTCACAGAATTCTTGAGGAGGATCCCACCCTGAGATTCCAGAGAGACGAAGAAACCAAAGAGATGCTCCTTTCAGGAATGGGGCAGGTTCACCTCGAGGTTACCCTTGAAAGGCTGAAAAGGAAATTCGGGGTTGAGGTTCTCATGAAAACACCGAAAGTACCTTACAAAGAAACCATTAAGGTTCCTGCAAAAGCCCAGGCGAAATATAAGAAACAGTCGGGTGGCCGCGGGCAATATGGTGACTGCTGGTTGGCAATAGAGCCGCTGCCGAGAGGTGGAGGATACGAATTCGCCGATAAGATTGTCGGAGGAGTCATCCCGCAGCAATACAGGCCCGCAGTCGAAAAGGGCGTGGTAGAAACCATGAAGGAAGGGGTTATCGCCGGTTATCCCCTTGTTGACATAAGAGTTGCCTTATACGACGGTTCCTACCATACAGTGGACTCTTCTGAAATGGCATTCAAGATCGCCGGGTCCATGGCACTCAGAAAGGCTGTTCAGGATGCGAAGCCTGTTTTGCTTGAACCAATCATGAAAGTGGAGGTAATAACTCCTGATGATACCCTTGGGGCGGTTATCGGGGACCTGAATTCCAAGCGGGGAAGGGTTCAGGGAGTTGAACCACAGGCCGGCGGAAACCAGAAGATCAATGCACAGGTTCCTATGTCTGAAATGCTCACCTATGCCAATCAGTTGACCAGTCTGACATCCGCCAGGGGACTCTATTCCATGGAATTCTCCCAGTATGAAGAGCTGCCCAGTCATCTTACACAGAAGATAATCGCAGAGCGGGAAGCACACAAGAAAGAAAAAGCGGAAGAAAAGTAAACCGTTAGCACCCATGGCAGAGGACTATAAGACTACCCTGAACCTACCCCGGACTGATTTCCCCATGAAGGCGAATCTCACCCAGAAAGAGCCTTTCACGCTCAGGTTCTGGGAAGAGAGTGCAATATATGACAGGATTCAGGAAAAGAATAAAAACGCTGCCCCCTATATCCTTCACGACGGTCCGCCATATGCAAATGGCCACATTCACATCGGACATGCCTTAAACAAGATACTCAAAGACATTATCGTGAAGTATAAATCGATGAGTGGCTTTTATTCTCCCTATATCCCTGGATGGGATTGCCACGGACTGCCTATTGAACTTCAAGTAGACAAGAATCTTGGGGACAAGAAGAACACCCTTGCTATCCTTGAGAAAAGAAAACTCTGCAAGGAATACGCTGCAGAGTTCGTTGCTATCCAGCGCGATGAATTCATACGACTCGGCGTTTTTGGCGACTGGCAGACTCCGTATCTGACCATGTCCAATTCGTATGAGGCGATCATCGTGAGGGAATTCAGCAAATTCGTAGAGTCAGGAAGCGTCTATAAAGGGAAGAAACCGGTTCACTGGTGTCCTTCCTGTGTCACAGCCCTTGCTGAAGCAGAAGTCGAATACGGGAACAAAGAATCACCTTCGATTATTGTGAAATTTGCACTCGATGAGGCGACTATCCTGAAGTTCTTCCCTGCGCTCGCAGGGAGAAAAGTATTTGTGCTCATATGGACCACCACTCCCTGGACCCTCCCTGCTAATCTTGCCCTTGCCTTTCATCCGGATTTTACCTATATAGCTCTTGATCAGGAGAGCGAAGTTTATCTCATTGCTGAGGGGAGAAAAGAAGCGCTCAGGGAAAAGATCGGCCTTGGAGGAAACATCCTTCTCCAAATCTCAGGAAAGGAAATGGAAGGCATGCATGCGATCCATCCTTTCATCCGGAGAAAATCAATTGCAGTTTTAGGTGAATTTGTATCTCTTGAAGAAGGAACGGGTATCGTCCATATCGCACCGGGGCATGGAGAAGATGATTACCAAACAGGCCTCCAATACGGACTTGATATCTATGCGCCTGTCGACAAACACGGTAATTTCCGGTTCTCAGAGGCTGAGCAGATTGCCGGCTTGCAAGGGAAGTTCGTATTCAAGGCGAATGCAGATATTATTGAAATACTGAAAAACCATAACGCACTCATAAAAGAAGAACGGGTCACGCATTCATACCCTCATTGCTGGAGATGCAAAAAACCTGTCATCTTCCGTGCTACTGAACAATGGTTCATCTCTATGGACAAAAGCAGCCTGAGGGAAAAATCATTGTCGGAAATCGAGCGTGTTATCTGGATTCCCAAATGGGGCAAAGAAAGAATCCATGGAATGGTAACCAACAGGCCCGACTGGTGCATATCGAGGCAAAGGGCATGGGGGGTACCAATCACAATCCTCAGATGCGACAATTGCGAAGAGTTTGTTACAGATCCATCCATCCTTGCACAGATCGTCAGACTGATCGAAGACCAAGGCACAGATGTATGGTTCATGAAAAGACCGGAGGATTTTTTGCCGGCAGGATATGCATGCAATAAATGCGGACATACTTCGTTTTCAAAAGAAATGGATATACTTGATGTGTGGTTCGACTCCGGTGTCAGTCATGCTGCGGTCATGGAAGTTGACAGCAGGCTATCCTGGCCCGCTGACATGTACCTTGAGGGAAGTGATCAGCACCGGGGGTGGTTTCAGAGCTCGCTGCTTGCATCAGTAGGGACAAGGGGGAAAGCTCCTTACAGAACAGTCCTTACCCACGGATTCACCGTTGACGGACAGGGGAAGAAAATGTCGAAATCCCTTGGAAATGTTGTAGCGCCCCAGGAGGTCATAAAGAGCAACGGAGCAGAGATA
>JALHSV010000443.1 GCA_022865525.1 Thermodesulfovibrionales bacterium | reverse complement strand
TCCCCTCATTGACCTTTGCGATCTTGTCACCGAATTTATTCTGTATCCAATCCCTTAAAAGAAACCTCGAAATTGAACAGGACAGCGCCGCGCCGATAGTACTTGCGAAAGAAACCACAATTGTCGCTGTCCAGAAACCGAATAATGCACCTCCGGCTATACCTAATGGAGAAGCTCCGGGCAGGGAAAGAGATGTTGTGAGAACGTAAATGATAAAATAACCGGCGATTACCATTAGCCTGTGGTTTTCATAAAGGGTTTTCAACTTATCGAGGGATCCCTTTAAATAAGAAAGGGTGAGGTACTGGTCAAGGTTCAAGACCTTGACTGCCACAATTAAGCCAACAATAGCGATCAAGATGAGTATTTTCTTTAACTTCATTCTTGGGTTATTCTCCTAATGCTTTTTTCATTCTTGGTAAAAATTCACTCCCCGGTATATAGTCTACAATCTGCAATTCTTTTATTTCATGTCCGCTGGGATCAAGGAATATTACGGTAGGGACACCCTTAACATCGTATTTTTTCAACAGGTGCATAACATCAGGATTGGCTTCCTTCGTCAGATCAACCTTTATCATGCTGAATTTTGCAGATTCCTTCACAACTTCCTGTTCATGAAATGTCTCTTTATCCAGTTGACGACAGGGCGTACACCAATCTGCATAGAAGTCAATGATTACCGGTTTTTTGGCAGCTAGAGCTTTTGAATAGGTATCCTGTGAATATGGCTGCCAGGACACCCCCGGACCCCTTAACAGGACTGATCCTGCAAGGAATAGAGAAACTCCAATCACAAAAACACCGACTGTTCTTTTAATAATAACGAACGTTCGAAGGTTTTTCCCTGTTTTACTTATAAAACCCAGATGAACTCCTGAAGCCAAAGCAATAAAGGCCAGAATGAAGGTTCCTGCATCGAGCCCTGGTAAAAGAGGTTTTACAAAATACACAGCCATGGCGAGCATAATCCATCCGAAAAGATTCCTGATCCAGAGCAACCATTCACCAGAGCGGGGGAGCTTGCTTACATTTCCGGCAAATATTGACAGGATAAAGAGCGGTAATCCAAGCCCGATGCTCAGGGTAAAGAATATAAGAAAACCGAATACAGGATCACCCCTCTGAGCAACCATAGTCAGAAGCCCTATAATAAATGGACCAATACAGGGAGCAGCAACGATTCCAAGTGTGAGTCCCATAAAAAGTGATTGGGCATAACCTGTATGGGATTTTGATACTGCGGAACTCAGGAAACTTGGCAACCGGAGTTCCCATAATCCGAAAAAGTTAAGCGCCATGAGGAGCAGAACAGATGCAACAAAAATAAGCACAGCAGGATGCTGGAGAAATGAACCCATAAGCCTGCCGGTGAAAGCTGCTGAAACACCAATGGCTGAATTCATGACCGAAAGTCCAAGAATATAAAGAAAACCATGCAGCACTATATATCCCTGACGTTCACCTGTTTCACTTCTGCCGCCAAAATATGAGGCAGTAATCGGGATTAGCGGGTATACACAGGGAGTAAGATTAAGGGCTATTCCACCTAAAAACACTCCGAGGAGCGTCAGGATCAGACCAGTGCCAATAACAGTCGAAATGCCTTTCTGTCCTCCTGACACTCCATAAGACACACGGCCTGCCTCGATAGGCAAGCCCATCTCCTTCCACGTCGGAAGTCCCTCAGCAAAACGGTATGTATTCTTATATCCCAGTTTTACAGCCAAACTGGCTGCACCGTGACTTCGTACTCACGTGAGACCGTCTCAGTAAAAGACAAATTTTTTGTTTTTATCCGGACCGAGGATTTTTTTCATCTCCGACCGTATCATAGGCGAATATTGATTCCACCAGGTAGGAGCAAAATCGATATGCAACGATCCCTTGATATGCTGCATCTGATACGCCCACTCCTGCCTTGTATCTACAAGCAGAAATGCTGCTGAATCTTGTATATATTCCTTTTTGAGTTCCTCAGGTGTGATGAGCTGATACCCCCCCTTTTTTGCCTCATTGACAATCTGGCCTCTAACACGAGATGTATTTTGACTTTCTGATTGTGCTTGAGCAACACAACTCATAAAGAGGAAGAACATAAAACTTATGTGCATTATTCTTTTCATAGCAACTATACCTCTGTTTCTTAAAAGCAGAGCAACTTATCGCTTGTCGTAACCATTTCGTACAGCTCCTTCTGACTGCCTTTCCGGCAGACCTCGTTTTCTTCCAGACCTCTGAAGCCAAGGCATTTGCCGCATGCCAGAAGTTTTCCTTCGCTCAGTACAAAGGCTTTTGACAGCTCCTTGATATTGAATTGTTTTGAATCAGCTTCTTCGTATGCAACTGCCTTTGAATTTAAGAAGATCGTGACCTCACTTGTTACGTCGGTATTCAAGCAAAGATTTGCAAAACGGAAAGCGTTCCAGAGTGTTTCAGGGTCGTTTGTTGATATAAGAATGCCCATTTTCATCCTATCCTCCTGCAAGCATGTGCATTTATGATTTACATCGCAAAAAACTGGTGGCCCGGTATCTAAGAAGACCGTTTTTCCTTAACTGCTTTCTCAAGATCTTCAAAAGTAACTTCTG
>JALHSV010000054.1 GCA_022865525.1 Thermodesulfovibrionales bacterium | reverse complement strand
TCCTTTTTCCCCAAGAGGCCCAATTTCTTTTCCATCAAATAGTAATTTAATCCCACCCGAGCCAGAACAGAGCAGCGTCTTTAGCAGAGCTGTCCGGAAATTCGCTAAGAAATATTTGGAAGGTTTTCCTGCCCACTACCCCCCATTTCACTCCTATTCATAGATTACGGATGTTTTAGTGCAAAGCAATGGAAATATTGCTATTTTCTTTGGTGTTTTGCTGTTTTGATAATTTATTTGGTATTTTGAGGCTTATATGTTAATTCACAGGAGTAACCTGCTGATAGAATGCTTATTAAGGGAATCTCAACTTCAGAAAGTAATGGCTCCCCTCATACTATCAACGAGGTATGGTGCATCTTTCGGCCCGATATCATTCAGGATTTCGGCAAGCGAAATGAAAAGATTTATGAGGCAGTATAGCGATACGTATGCCGGCAACCAGGAGTAGCCGATTATCTTGATATGCACTTCACTTTAGTAATCAGGATTCTCCGTGAAATATCCAAATGCTCTATAAACAGATATTGATGAAAAGTTTAGAGAGCAGTAATGCTACCGGTTTATTGAGGTAACAACACTAAAGACTGACTTTCTATATCCCGCAGGCTTTTTCGCTGGTCCTAATCACAAGGCCATCGACACCGGAACTTACCGTCGAATTGACTTCCTCGATATCATGAAAGCCTGTAATACGGACCTTGTAGAAATCTCCCTGCCGGCAAATCTTTATCTTCTTATTTGCAATCTTTTTCTGCAAGCTTTTCTTACATGTCGCAGCAGCCTCCTGCGTTTTGAATGCCCCGACCTGTAGTGCATAAGCAGTAGTCTTTTCATCGGACTTGATCTCAGATGATTCGGGATTGCTCTGAACTCTTTTGTCCGGATCAGCTTTTTTGTCCGATGAGGCCTTATTTTCCGGAGGCGCCCCCTTTGCGTTTAGGTAGGCGGGCCGTTTTGTATCCTCTATAAATATTCGAACATTGTTTCTGTCCAGCGACTGTCTGAACCCGAAAGGATTGCACGGTAATCGCTCGTCAACGAGGTTGCTCACCTCGAGAAACGTGCAGATAACGAGGTATCTTTTCAGATAATCCGCCTGTTCCTCATTCAATTGATATGCGTCGATTAATTCCCTGTATTGTTGTTCATCCGTTGTTATATTGTGACTTGTTGCTTGTTCATAAAGGGCCTGCTCAGTTTCAAAATTCTCGAACATATTCTTGTCTCTCCAGAGGACATCATGAATTCCCAGTCGATCGAGCACAATAGAAGAATTGAGAATATACGCCGCTCTCTGCTCGAGTTCCTTAACTCTTCTCTGCAAAAAATCTGTTTTTGCCCTTTCCCCGTCCAATAATTCCTGCAATCTGGCAGCTTCGCTACGAATATCTGCATCATGTGTTTTTTGATCAGTGCTTGCCTCGGATACCACAGGTGTTTCCGCCTCAACTAACTTTTGCCCAGCTTCAACATCCACCGTTCCTTTCACAGAGCTGAGCCGTTCCGATACATTGCTGAGCGTTTCCATTTCTTTCCTGACATAATGGCTATACGGACTTTCCGGAAACTGTTCTTTTACGTATGCAAATGTCTTCTTTGCCTCTTCTATGGATTTTATCTGGAGAAGTGATTTTGCAAGCCAGAACAGCGCTGCATCTTTAGCAAAACTGTCGGGGAACTCTTCAAGAAATATCCTGAATTCTTCAACTGCCTCTTCCGGTTGATACGAAAGATAAGCCTGATACGCATGATCAAAAAGCTCTAATTCCCGGTGCGATGCATATGCTGTTCTCTCAAAGAACAGAGTACTGATGAGGAGTACACAGAAGGTCAGTTTTAATAAATTCTTACAGAATAGCGTTCCCATAATGCCTTAATCCAATCATTGAATGCCTTCTCTCTCTTCTGTCTGAAGAGCGTTTCATGATTCGTTCCTTCCTTTCTCGAAAGGTTGTCTCTATTCCCTATTTATTAACTATGAAACTATTCACAATTATATCAGGTTCCAACGGGGAGGACTACAGGAAGAATTCTTCTGCTATTATCACTATGAAGTCGCCTAATTTAAGATCACAGGGATTGCATTACAATTCATTCTACAGTAGAGAGTTCACGTATAATTTGGCTAATTCCAACAACAACTCTTGCCATGCGTTCATAATCAATTCTATCCGGAACGTCTTGATGAGAATGATAGTATTGATAACGGAATAAGGCCGTATCGGTAATCATAATGGCTTGGTATCCTTCTTTCCAGAATGACCAATTATCCGACCAGCCTATTCCCGGAATCCAACTTGGTGCTGTTATCCCTTCAGAAGGAAATGCAGTATTGCTGCGGAATAATTCTATCGCCTCTCGAACC
>JALHSV010000442.1 GCA_022865525.1 Thermodesulfovibrionales bacterium | reverse complement strand
GAGGGTGTTGAAAAACAAGTTCGATTTGACCTTTCAGCAAAAGTTTAATACAATCGCTGCATACTATCTCAAGGAGCATGCGATGGAGCGGCAGCGATTTGTCGAAACAGGTCGAGATTCCTTCTTCGGTGATTATTTATACGACCAGGTGGTTCCACCAAATCATTTTCTACGCAAGCTGAAGCAAGCGATCGATTGGGAGCGTTTTACCCGTAAGCTGATCAGGCTATACAAAGGGGAAGGCATGGTAGGCAGACCGCCATTCGATCCAGCATTGGTCTTGAAGGTTGAATTGATCGCTTATCTGTACAATATCACCGAACGACAAGTGGAAGTGTACATCAATGAGAATATGCCAGCCAAATACTTTGTCGGGTTGGCGGTTGATCAGAAAGCACCGGATCATTCGACCCTGACTGTTTTTCGAGAGCGGCTGTTGCAGCGCGGAAAGATGAAAGTGTTTCAGGAACTATTAGAGGAAATAGTACGGATTGCGCTCGAAAGTGGGATCAAGTTTGGCTCAATCCAGATCGTGGATAGTGTGCACAGCATAGCAAACGTCAACACCGATAAGGACCAAAAGCGGCAGAAAAAGAGTAAGGGGCCACGCGATCCGGATGCGAAATGGGGTGTCAAGCACCAGCGCAAAGTCAAGACAGAGGACGGAACGGAAGAAACTCAAACCGAATACTTCTTCGGATACAAAGCGCATGTTAGCCTAAACGCTGAGAACGGTTTGATCACCAGCCTGGAGACCACCTCCGGTGAAGTTTATGATGGGCACCACTTCTGTTCGTTGGTGGATCACGACATGGAACAAAAGCTGCCGGTCGAGACCTATACTGGCGACAAAGGCTACGACGATGGTAATAATCACTACTATCTGGCACTGCACGGATTGAATTCTGCTATTCGACTGAAGAAGACTCGCACGGACAAGAAAGACGACCACAAGCAGATTTGGTTAGATTTGAAGCAAACGCTGCAATATCAGCAGGGGTTGAAGGAGCGGTACAAGATTGAACGCAAGTTTGGTGAAGCTAAGCAGGGGCATGGTCTGGGGCGTTGTCGCTATTTACGTAAAGCCGGGTTCGCAGTGCAGGCTTTCTTGACTACAATCATGCTCAACCTCAAGCGAATTGTGAAGTTGTTGACGGGCGTTGGTTTCAAAACGCAGACTTCATCTGCCGCCTAGCCCAGGGTGGATTATCGCTCTTGCCGATAAGGAGGTTGTAAAGTTCTAAATCGAAGCCGATATTGAGTTGTATAGCTGTGGTTTTGCCGGTTGATAATGGCGTAAGAACTGTTTACTTGCCTTTCTTGTCTACCAACATACTTATTTCAACACCCTCTTATAATAGTATGAGGCAATGTACATATAATCTTGACAAGTCGGGTCTTTATCATTATTATACTTAAATCTCTACACGTGTCGGGAATATATTTTCATAGTTCAATAGGAGGAAAATATGCTATACAGTTTTATCAAGGCTTTGGACAACCGGATTAATTTCGAGGAAGCCAAGGCGCACTGTGACATTCCCTGTGGAATTTACGATCCAATTACTGCCCAGATTACCGCTCTGACTGTTGTAAGAATGTTAGACCTGATGATAGACCTGGAAAACAAGGGTGGGGAGAAAGGTAAGGAATTTCACAATACTTTTTCGAGATACGTAACCGTCAAAGAAGAACATGCAGAAAAAGCGAAGCATGAGATTCGGGTGATATGGGGTGACTATATTAAAGCTCAGCAT
>JALHSV010000441.1 GCA_022865525.1 Thermodesulfovibrionales bacterium | reverse complement strand
TGATAACAAAGCGTGGCAAATCCATAGCTATCTTAAAGCCCTTTCTCGAGAAATCAAAAAAAGAATTCAGCGCCGTAGGCTTTGGTTTGTGGAAAAAACGGAAGGATATGAAGGACGTTGCTGGTTGGGTTGAAGAACAGAGGGAAGAGAGATTTCAACAGTAATCATTGACACGGATGTCCTGATTTGGTACTTTCGGGGGAATCAAGGTGCCAGAGATTTCATCGCTGAAGTTCCGTATCAGCAGAGGACGATTAGCACACTCTGTGTTATGGAACTGATTCAGGGCTGCACCGACAAAAGTGAGTTGAAGAGTGTGAAAGAGTTCATCCGTCTAAATTTTCCGGACATTATATATCCTGACGAAAGAATATCAGAAAAAGCTATTCGGCTGCTTGAGCACTACGCCCTATCGGATGGTTTTAGAACCGTCGATGCCCTCATAGCTGCATCCGCCATATCACACAAGGCTTCACTTGCCACAGCAAATTTTAAGCATTTTAAGAATATTGCAGGACTTCATGTCATCCGCTTCGAGCCGTAGTAAAACTCTGCATTTCACTCCCTGTTGGCGCGTTCAAGTTTGCAACTTGAATGCATAATTTTATTCTTTCCGGAACCTCTGTGGGAACCTATTTCTCGTGTGATATAATAATTTCATGCAAAAAGTTAGACTGAATGGAATGGTAATTGACAAGCTCAGAGAGATGTAATCAGAAGGATAAGAAGAGTTCAAACAAATAATTTATGCAAGGGGGCATTATGAAGATCCACGTAATAATTGAAAAGGATGAAGCTGGCTATTATATTGCAGAGGTGCCAGCACTTCCCGGATGTCTCTCTCAAGGAAAGACTTATGAAGAAGCCATATCCAATATCAAAGAAGCCATTGAGGGTTGGCTTGAAGTCATGGAATCCAAACACTCTGTTGACCCTTCCAGATTGGTTGAAGTTGCTGTTTAATGGGGAAACTCTTAAAACTCTGTTCGGGAGCTGATGCTGTAAGGAAATTCCAGAAAGCAGGCTGGACCGCTGTCCGTCAGAAAGGCTCTCATGTTATGATGACAAAACCCGGATATCAATGGACTTTGTCCATTCCACAACATACTGAACTTGGTCCTGGATTGCTCCGTAAACTGATTAACCAGGCTGGCCTTACTGTCGAAGAATTTAATGATTTGTAAATTTATTCTTTTATACTTTTGCTGTTCTGAACTTCCGCACTTCTGCACTTCAGCTCTTCTGCACTTCAGCTCTTCTGCACTTCAGCTCTTTTGCTCTTCAGCTCTTTTGCTCTTCTGAAGACCTGTTACCGATTTTTTATCAATTTTAAAGAATCGACCACACAGCCTTCTACTCATGGTAAAATATGACTTAATAAAAACGAAGATGAAACGGGAAGATATCATAAGCGTTATTGCTGCACACAAAGCCAGTTTTGAGCGGGAATTCGGCGTTAAAAGAATAGGGTTGTTTGGAAGTTACGCCAGAGGCGAGTCCTGGGAAGAAAGTGACATAGATATCGTTGTCGAGATAGAAAAACCAGATCTTTTTCACCTGATAGGTATCAAACAGGCTATTGAGGAAGCGCTGGGCAATAAGGTTGACATCGTAAGATTGAGAGATAAGATGAATCATGCTCTGCGTTCCAGAATTGAACGTGACGCTATTTATGTCTGATAAAGAACTCATTCTCAGCATCTTTAAAAACATCGCTTGGTCGTTAGAACAGATCATGAAAAGATTCCAGTCTATTCAATCGAGTGAAGACTTCTTAAAGGATGATATAGGACTCGAGAAATTGGATAGCATCTGTATGCAGTTGATCAACACAGGAGAAGCACTGAAGGAGATTGATAAGCTCACTGGCGGAAGTCTTCTCTTAAACTATCCTGCCATTGACTGGGAAAAAGCAAAGGGCTTGCGGGACATCATAACTCATCATTATTTCGATATCGATGCAGAAACAGTTTTTGTTGTCTGAAAGGAGCGCATTCCTGAAATGAAGAAAGTCATTCAACAGATAGTGAATGATTTGGAAAGATAGCTTCTACACATAATACTCTCTGCTCGATTTTCTGCAAATTCTGCAAACTCATAGGGCGTTAACCCCTTCAGTGAAGTGGGATAGCTATTCGGCGGAGTACACTACAGCGCTGTCAGCAAAGCATCCGCACGATTAAAAGCGGATATGGCAGGGGAGAGAGGTAAACCTCCAACATCCCTATTTCCTGCAATTCAAAGAGTAAATATGCACAATACTCATTTTATCATACCATGAAAACATTTAAGAATTTCTGGATTCCCGCCGGAGTTTACCCTCGTGAAGACGGGGGCGAGAATGACGAAAAACATTTACTTACGTTAATATACTCTGTGGTTTCTGCCGCAGGGTTCTTCATTTATATGATTTTAAATTATGGGTTCAAGTTGCAAACTTGAACCCGCTTGAGGTCACCCTGAGCGAAGCGAAGGGTCTCGTCGTTCAGCTCAGGACAGGCTCCTCGAAGAATCATAGGGTTCCAATGCGGTATAGAAAGAAAGATTCTTCGGCATGCGCCTCAGAATGACAATATCGGACAGCATGGAAAACCACGGGAAATTCAAAGAATTAAATACTAATTTCTGTAAGTTTGGGCAGGGTGATGGTAAATTCAGTCCCTTTATCCACAGTGCTTGTAACGGAGATTTCCCCGTTGTGGGCCCTGATAATCCAGTGAGTTATCGCGAGCCCCAAGCCGGTTCCGCCGAGTCTTCTGGACTGCTCCCTGTCGACCCGGTAAAAACGCTCGAAGATATGCGGGATCTGATCCTCAGGGATGCCGATCCCTGTATCACTTACCGATATTTTGACAACCTCGCCTTCTTCCCGGGATTTTATCGTTATACTGCCCCCACGGGGAGTATATTTCATGCCATTATCAATAATATTTGAAAATGCCTGCTCAAGAAGCTCGATATCACCATTCAGCTCAAGTTCATTCTGGTAGTCTTCTATGATTGCAAGTCCTTCGACCATGGCTTTTTCCCGGAATCCCTCAATCACACTTTCCAGCATGTGTTTGACATCAAACCACTGCCTTCTGAGTGCAAGTATTTTGTTTTCTGCCCTGGAGAGAAACAAAAGGTTATCAGTCAATCTGGTCAATCTGATAACATCAGACAGATTGTTTCTCAGAACTTCCTCATATTCCTCAGGAGGCCTTTTCTTTCTCAATGCAACTTCTATGTTGCCCCTCAGCGATGTAAGGGGTGACCTTATCTCATGGGAAACATCTGCAGTGAACCGTTTCTGGGACTCCATGGAACGCTTGATATTGTCGACCATTTCATTCAATATCAATCCAAGTTCATTGATTTCCTTCCCATACGATTCCAGTGCTAATCGCTTATCCCATTTCCCTTGCCTGATCTGTTCGGCAAGCAATTTCATTTTCCTGACAAGATCAAGCATCTTTCCGGCAAAAACCCAGCCGAGTATAAGGGAAATCATCAATAACGGAGGAAAGGAAAAGAGGAAGAGCCTTTTTAGTTCTGTCACTGCCCTATCGAAACTTTCCTGAGACTTTCTTGCACGGAGAACTGTATCGGCATCAACGGGGTAATAGAGTATACGGTAATTCTCAGATTTATAAGTCATCGTCTCAAACTGAGGTAAACCCTTCAGGGCACTATCGATTAACTTCCTGTTAACAGGCCATGGATAATTGCTTTCCAGATATGCGATTGTCACCTTTCCTTGACGGGTGATAACCTGATAAAACTCATTGTTCGCGATTTTGAGGAGCTCCACGCTGATATTCGGATCAGAGGCTGCCTCACCGGCAGAACCTTTCTTGGCAACTAAAAGAAGGGATCTGTCAATTGCCTCCATAAGTGCCTTGCTGTATGAGGAATAGATGAATATTGCAAAAACGATAATCAGGAGAGAGACCACTGCTGAAGATACAAAAACAAATCGTCCTCTGAAGGTTTTAAAGATCATTTCCAGCCTTCATGATATAACCGGTTCCCCTGACTGTGTGGATGAGCTTTCTCTCAAATCCTGCGTCAACTTTTTCACGAAGGGACTTGATGTGCACATCGACAATATTGGTGCCCGGTGTAAAATCGTATCCCCACACATTCTCGATTATCTGTGTCCTTGACAATATCCTGTCCTTGTTTCTGAGCAGATACTCAAGCAGGGAAAATTCCTTGTGCGTGAGAATAATCTCCCTTTTCCCCCTATAGACACGCCGGGCCATGAGATCGATCCTCAGGTCATCCAAAGATAGTTCACTGACGATATCCGGAGTTCTCCTGAGTAATGCCTTAATCCGCGCTATCAGTTCGGAAAATGCAAACGGCTTCACAAGATAATCGTCCGCGCCGCTTTCGAGCCCCTCGACCTTTCTTTCAACGGAATCAACAGCAGTAAGCATGAGAATCGGCTTGTTGATTCCCTTTGCGCGGAGAGTTTTACACAACTCTATGCCGTTCATTCCGGGGAGCATGACGTCAAGGATGATGAGATCGAAATTGGCTTCTGTTGCCATCAGCAGACCTTCAGGGCCGTCTTCGGCAACATCAACTGTATAGGCCTCTTCTTCAAGCCCTTTCTTAATGAAGGCCGCTACATTCTTTTCGTCTTCAACTAAAAGAATACGCATAGTTTAAAAAAATGGTCCGAGGATCCTATGTATAATATTCACCATGGACCAGGATGAACTCGATGAAGCGCTTGGTATTCCACGATGTGCCCAATGCGGCCAGCGTCTTGACGGGGAGATTGAATGCCCGGTCTGCAGCGGCTATTA
>JALHSV010000440.1 GCA_022865525.1 Thermodesulfovibrionales bacterium | reverse complement strand
ATGGCATTATTAATCTCGTCAAGTATGAGGATATCATATGTACTGGAAGACATCTTCTCCTTTGCGAGTTTCATCGCATTCTGAGCATTTGCCCGGTGTTCTTCAAACGGATACGGATCTCCCATAATCCCGCAGAAACCCCTGCCCGCAAAGTGAAGTTCGACATTCGGTGCAAGCCTTTTTATGCCATCGATCTCGCCTGAATACAGGACACCCTTCATAAACCCGATAATACAGGTCTTCATATCATATCCAGCAGCCCTCAGGGTAATGCCTAATGCAGAAGTGGTCTTGCCTTTGCCCTTACCGGTTAGCACAACAATAAGACCAACCTTTTCTTTTGGCAACAGAACCTTCAGTTCAGGGTCTTCCATACATTACGCGTTCGCTTTTTGCATTTATCAGCACTTTTTTATAATATGAAGGAAGAATATTCAATGCTGTTTCAGATCCCTGTCTTTCTGTACCGTCTATTGTAAAGGATATTATCAAAAATGGACATAAAGCATATACGGGAAATCGCGAAGAAATATGCTCCTGAACAAATAGAAGGCTGTATTACACAGCAAATAGAGATAGGGAAAAACATATGTCTTACGGATGAGACAAGTGAAAAGATAATCAACGAGCTCTCCAAAGCAGAAGTAGTGAGAGAATTAATGGATCAGGGCATGGATCTTGCCGATGCCCTGAGGGAGCTTGCAAGACGAATAAGGCTTGTTCAGTCAGGATTTAAAAAAGATACATAAAAATACGTCCTGTACAGATTATTCTAAAAATTTTCCGATGAACCGGTTAGCAAAAGAAAAATCACCATATCTGAGACATGCCGCCAGTCAGAAGATCGCTTGGTATCCCTGGTCTGATCGTGCATTTGATAAAGCGAGGGAGCAAGATAAGCCCGTATTTCTTAGTTCCGGCGCTATCTGGTGTCACTGGTGCCATGTCATGGCAAAGGAATGCTTCGAAGATGAAGAGATAGCAGAACTCCTCAATGAACATTTTATAAGTATTAAGCTTGACAGGGATGAAAGACCTGATATCGACAGGAGATACCAGAATGCTGTGTCTGCTATGGGCTTTGGCGGAGGCTGGCCCCTCAGCGTATTTCTGACGCCGGAGAAAAAGCCTTTCTTCGGTGGGACATATTTCCCCCCTGATGATAGCCTTGGAAGGCCGGGATTTAAAAAGGTTTTAAAGTCAGTGGCTGATTTTTTTTCATCAAAAAGGGATCTCGTTGCTGAATACAGCCAAAAACTGACAGATTCACTCAAACAAAAATCCTTTACAGAAGGGGATATACAAGAGGCCGCCGTACAGGACGCTGTCATCAAAATCCTTTCACAGTTCGATACAACACATGGCGGTTTTGGATCTGCTCCAAAATTTCCAATGCCTGGCGCTATCCAGCTTCTGATGAACAGATACTACCTTCAGCGGATGCATTCCTTTGGGTATGCGATCAACAAGACACTTGAATCAATGGCAAAAGGTGGATTCCATGACCAGCTCGGAGGCGGATTCCACCGGTATTCTGTTGACGAGGCGTGGATTGTACCGCACTTTGAAAAGATGGCTGATGACAATGCCTGGCTTCTCAGAAATTATCTTGATGCATTCAGCATCTTCAGCAATGAGTATTTCAAAGATGTTGCCCGGGGAATTATCCATTTTTTGACAGACACCCTTTCTGATCCTGAAGGTGGATTTTATGCCAGTCAGGATGCGGATGTTACGCCGGAGGATGAAGGGGGATATTTCACCTGGACGGAAACAGATTTCAGGAATGTATTGAACCAGGAAGAATATCAGGTTTTGACTCTTCATCTCCTGCATGACCGGGGTTCCATGCATCATGACAAATCAAAGAAAGTCCTCTTTATTTCAACGGAACCAGGAGCAATTGCCAAAAACCTTGGAATAGATCAACAGACCGTCGCTGACAGGATAAACTCCGGGAAGAAGAAGCTCCTCAAGGAAAGAAATAAACGGGTATCACCTTTTATCGACACAACATTGTATACGTCTTTGAACGGATTAGTGATTACTTCTTTTCTCAAGGCTTTTAAAGTATTGAAGGATAGCAGTCTGAAAGAATTTGCCATGAAGAGCCTCCAAAGGATATTACAAGAGCATAATGTGGATAATGAGCTTTTTCATACAGGGCAGGTAAAAGCGCTCCTGGATGACTATATTTACCTTATTGAGGCACTGATCAGTGCCTATGAAGTAACAGGAGATGCCTATTATGCGAATCATGCAGTAAATCTGACGGACTTGTGTGTAGAGAAATTTTGGGATAAGGATGAGGGAGGGTTCTTTGATACAGACGGTGAGGTACTCGGCATAAGGCTCAAAGGAATTGAAGATATCCCTCATCCCTCAGCAAACGCGGTCGGCATTCTCCTCCTGCAGAAACTGTATTGCATAACCGGAGAAAAGAAATATGACCGGTTTGCGGAAATGTCATTGAAAATTTTCTCTCCCCAGACCAAAGATATTGGCATTCACGCAGGATACTATTTCTGTGCCATGGATGCATATTTTCATATGCTCAAGCTTACTGTGCAGACAACACCAACGCATGCCCTTGCTGAAGCGGCACGCTCTCTGTCGTATCCGTATGTGAGCTATGTATATCAAGCAGATAAGGGATGTATTATTCCATGTCTCAGGGAAGTCTGTTATGAGCCTCTCAAAAGTCCTGAGGGCTTTCAGGATTTTTTCAGAAAACACCTGAAGATTGAACCAGGATAGTTCTCATGGTAATGAAGATACCCTGCGGCAGAGACCGCAGGGTATCTTAACGTTATGTTAACATTAAGTGCCTTATGGATATACCATTCAGGAAGACGAAGAAAGGGATATCCTTTCGGGTAAAAGTAGAGCCAAGGTCTTCGAGAAAAGGGATATCGGGGACAATCGGTGATGCCCTGAAAGTAAAAGTACATGCACCACCGGTTGGAGGAGCAGCAAATGATGAACTCGCAGAGATTCTTGCAGAGGAGTTTCAAGTAAAAAAAACTGCCATAAAAATCATCAGAGGGCATTCATCAAAAGATAAAATCGTTGAGATAGAAGGGATAGATGCAATTCCCTGACTTCATCCTGAAGAGGGAGCAGGTCATTGTGAAAGGAGGAGCATAGATGCTTGACTCAAAGTTTGTGCGAGAGAATATTGAGATCATAAAAGAATCTCTGAGAAACAGAAATTACGCTCTCTCCCTTGACGAGTTCCTGAAATTTGAAGAACAAAGACGCTCTCTCCTGAAAGAAGCTGAAGAACTGAGAAACCGGAGGAACGTTGTTTCTGAAGAAATCGGAAGATTGAGGATTCAAAAGCAGGATGCATCAAACCTGATTGACGAAATGAAACTGGTGTCGGATAAGATCAAAGCGTTTGATGCTCAATTGAAAATGCTGGAAGAGAATACCAATGAATTTTTGCTGAATATGCCCAATGTCCCCCATCATTCGGTTCCTGTCGGGAAAGACGAGACCGGGAATGTGGAGATAAGAAGATGGGGGGAGCCGAGACAGTTTGATTTTGAACCATTGAATCACTGGGATATCGGTGCAATTCTCGATATTCTTGACTTTGACAGGGCATCAAAGATCGCAGGCGCGCGGTTTTCTCTTACAAAGGGTGCCGGCGCGAAACTCGAGCGGGCGCTGATGAACTTCATGCTGGATCTGAATACAGCAAAAGGATATACAGAGGTATTTCCTCCGATCATCGTGAATAAAGAGAGTATGAGGGGTACAGGACAATTACCGAAATTTGAAATGGAGCTTTTCAAAATCTCCGACCCCGAGTTCTATCTCATACCAACAGCAGAAGTGCCGGTAACAAATATTCACAGGAATGAGATCCTGCAGGAAAAAGAGCTTCCGATTTCCTATACCGCTTATACGCCGTGTTTCAGACGTGAAGCAGGCTCATATGGGAAAGATGTAAGGGGCCTGATCAGACAGCATCAGTTCAACAAGGTGGAGCTCGTGAAATTCGTCAGGCCTGAAGATTCGTATCATGAATTAGAATCTTTAACAAACGCCGCCGAGGATATCCTGCAGAAATTGGGACTCCCTTATAGAGTTGTCGCACTCTGCACCGGTGATATCGGCTTTGCCGCCTCAAAAACCTATGACCTCGAGGTATGGCTTCCCGGTCAGCAGAAATACAGGGAAATCTCTTCCTGTTCGAATTTTATTGATTTTCAGGCGCGGAGAGCAAATATACGGTTCAGGAGAGAAGGAAAGAAGGGAACGGAGTTTGTTCATACCCTGAACGGCTCAAGCCTCGCAATCGGGCGTACTCTTGTTGCGATCCTTGAGAACTACCAGCAGAAAGACGGGAGCGTGGTTGTGCCGGATGCTCTGAGAACGTATATGGGCATGGAGGTAATAAAATAATTTTTGCATTAGTGCACTTGAACCCTTTTTAACATAATGACTATTCGCGAGCAGACAGAAGAGATCGAAAGAAAAATCCTTCATCCGAAGGCATGTCTGAGTTCACAGAGCAGGGGGAGATCGAAGCCTGAGAAGGAAGGGGAGATTCGGACATGCTTTCAGCGGGACAGGGACAGGATTATTCATTCAAAAGCATTCAGACGGCTCAAGCATAAAACACAGGTTTTCCTTGCACCGAAAGGCGACCACTATAGGACACGCCTCACCCATGTGCTTGAGGTATCGCAAATCGCACGGACAATAGCAAAGGCATTGCGCTTGAATGAAGACCTGACAGAAGCGATTGCGCTTGGACACGACCTCGGCCATACGCCGTTCGGTCATGCAGGAGAGGACATCTTGCGGGAAATACATCCCGGCGGGTTTGACCATTATAAACAGAGTCTCAGAGTTGTTGATTTTCTCGAAAAAGATGGTGAAGGCCTGAATCTTACCTATGAAGTGAGAAACGGTATTCTGAAGCATTCAAAAGGCAAAGGCCTGATAATCCCTGAGACAAAAGCTGATAGGGCAGATACTTTTGAAGGACAGGTGGTCCGCGTTTCTGACATTATCGCATATGTTAATCATGACCTTGACGATGCACTGAGAGCCGGGGTCATGAAGAGATCGGATATCCCGAAGAACATTATCAAAACTCTTGGTGATACGCATGCGAAAAGGATAGATACGATGGTAAAGGATGTGATCTATCAGTCTGCCCTGCTTGACCTTGAGACAATCCTGATGAGCGGCGCTATTTTGGCATCCACGACAATGCTCAGGGATTTTCTCTATAAACGGGTATACGAAAGCGACAAGATAATCAGAGAGTTTAAAAAGGCTCAAAAGATTCTTCGTGATTTATATGCTTATTATCTCGAACATATGGAAGAGGTGTTCGTAGACATTCCGAAGGAAGAAAAACTCAACAAGCACCGCATGGTATGTGACTTCATTGCCGGGATGACGGATCGATTTGCGCTTATGACCTATGAGAGGCTTTTCCTCCCGCAGCAGTGGACAGTCATATAACGCGCTTCAGGTATCTGTCTTACTTATCATATGCTTAAATTCTGAAAGATATATTATAATAGCAACGTATGACATTCGGTGAGGAACTCAGGAAAATCATGAAGGCGCAGGGTGTAAAGGCTATAACGCTCGCCCAGAGAATGGGAGTTAGCTGTGCTTATGTCAGTCAGTTGCTTACCGGCATTAGAAGGCCTGGTCGGGAAACGTTGCTCAAACTGTCCAAAGCACTCGAAGTACCTCCGGAAAGTCTTCTGATGATAGAGTCAGACCTCCCCACGACAACGAAAATCCCGAGAAAAATACCGATTGTGGATGAGGCCAAAATTCATGAATGGTCTGACTGGGTCGATTTAGCCTATCCTGTACTCATTGCAAATGCATATGAGTACGCGACAACAGATGATCCCTATGCTTTTTATATAACACCGAAGGGGCTTTTGTCATGTTGCGGACTGGAGATGTGCGATCTCATACTGGTCGAACCAAGCAAAGATATTATGAATGGCAATACAGTTCTGCTTCGTTCTCCCCATGGTTTTTCGATCAGGAAATATATTATCAAAGATACGATGACCATACTCGCAGGTGACAAAGAGGACCCCATTATTTTTACAGAAAAAAATAAAGAAGAACTGAAATCGTACAAGATAAGCCTCTGTCTCAAAAAGTTATAACCTTTTCCCTATTTACACAATTTCCTCTTGACTTTATATTTAGCATATGCTAATTTAAACCCATTAGGATTTCCAAAGCTCCCCCCTTGATAGTGGCAGGAGCTCAGCTTCTGTCACTATCTTTTTTCATTACAACGAAGAACTGAGATGCTGAAAACATCAATTCGTTTCCCCGTCCTGAAATACCCTGATATAATGAAGTATGCCGGCCAATCTTCCGCCTGAATATTTTGAAGCTGAAAAGAGATTCAAGCAGGCAGGTACACCTTCAGAAAAAATCGCCGCCCTTGAAGACCTGTTATCCACTATCCCGAAACACAAGGGAACGGACAAACTGAGAGCTGATTTACGGAGGAGGCTCTCCCAACTCAGAAAGGAGGCAGCAAGCAAGAAAAAAGGAGGCAGGGGTGACCGGTATGTAGTGCAGAAAGAAGGTGCAGTCCAAATAGCACTGGTTGGGGTCCCGAACTCCGGGAAATCTTCCCTGCTCGCATGCCTTACAAATGCCAATCCAGTAATTGCAGACTATCCGCTCTCAACACTTGTCCCTTTACCCGGCATGATGCCTTTCGAGGATATCCAATTTCAGCTCGTGGATCTCCCACCGATAGGCAATGAAGCCACAGATGGATGGGTATCAGGTATCCTGCGGTACGCTGATGCCATGCTCCTTGTCATTGATTTGACAGAAGACCCTGATATCCAGGCAGAACTGCTCATTGATCAGCTTGACCGATGGAATATTCATCTAAGAACAAGAACTGAAATACGGAAATCATCGGACAAAGTTCCTGTCGGGGTATTCAAGAGAACGCTTGTCGCTGCAAACAAAATTGACCTTGTGAGGATGGAAGACGATTTCTTCAAGCTTGAAACGAAATATAGGCATCTCTATCAGTGCATTGCTGTGTCAGCCCTGAAAAAAGAAAATCTCGAGGAACTGAAAAGAGCGCTCTTTGAAGTGTCGGAGATCATCAGGGTTTACTCCAAACCCCCGGGGAAAGAACCCGACATTTCAACCCCGTTTACTATACCAAAAGGCTCAACAATCATTGACCTTGCAAGCTTTATTCATAAGGATTTCCTCTTTCATTTGAAATACGCACGCGTTTGGGGTTCTGCAAAATTCGATGGCCAGCGGGTGGAGAAAAACCACATCTTAAAAGACAGGGATATTGTCGAACTCAATGCATAAGGAAATGCTGCAGTTTTATGTTATAAATCCTCAAAGATCTCAAAAATTTTCTGAGATCTTCAATTCTGTCATTCTGGCTTGGCCAGAATCTTTCTTTGCTTAGAGATGGATTCCCGCCAAGCGGGAATGACAACCATTGGAACAGCGTTCGCTATGAATAGTTAGGGTATAAGGGGAATCAATCCCTTTCAGCAACCTTCCCGATACTCACGATCTTATCATCACCTTCTACGTCCATGAGTTTTACGCCCTGCGTATTTCTTCCGTGCAATGATATGTTCCCTGCAAGGGTTCTTATGAGTTTTCCTGAACTGGTTATCATGACCACCTCATCCTCATCCCGAACCTGCATGAGTCCGACCGCTTTCCCCCCTCTATCGATGATTTTAATGGATATGACGCCTTTCCCGCCACGACTCTGAACAGGATATTCCTCGATCTTTGACCGCTTTCCCAACCCCTTTTCTGTTACGGTGAGAATTGCTGTCTTTTCCCCTGCCACTTCGGCAGAGACAACCTCGTCTCCCTTTCTGAGTCTTATCCCCCTCACGCCCTTTGCAGTCCGACCCATGTCACGAACATCTTCCTCATTGAACCGGATTGAAAGGCCTTTTTTGGTCCCTATGATAAGATCGCTTTTGCCGTCCGTCTTTCTGACGGAAATGAGCTCATCCCCTTCTTCAAGCGTGACAGCAATTATCCCCTTTCCCCGCGGGTTGCTGTATTCCTCGAGGGCTGTTTTCTTGACCGTTCCCTTCTTTGTGAACGTTACAAGAAATCCTTCCTTGAAATTGCGGACAGGGAGGGCTGTTGTAATCCTCTCTCCCTCTGACAGTGCAAGAAGATTGACCAGTGCTTTGCCTTTGGCAGCCCGTCCTGCTTCGGGTATCTGGTAGATCTTCAGCCAGTACAACCGTCCAAGATTGGAAAAGAAGAGCATATAATCATGGGTTGCACCTATGAAGAGTTCGTTCACAAAATCCTCTTCTTTTGTCTCCATGCCAATGAGACCCTTTCCTCCCCTTCTCTGGCTCCTGTAAGCGCTCAAAGGATTCCTCTTTATATAGCCTTGATGCGACAAGGTTATAACCATTTCCTCATCGGTTATCAGGTCTTCCATGGTTATTTCTTTTGTTTCTGATGTAATCTCTGTTTTTCTTTCATCGGTATATCTGTTCCTTATCTCGAGCAGTTCATCCTTAACAATATGGGAAACGAGAGCTTCGTTTTCAAGGATTTCCTTTAGCCTCGCTATTTCCTTGAGTGTATCGGCATATTCCTTGATGATCTTTTCTCTCTCAAGACCGGTCAGCCTCTGGAGTTTCATGTCGAGGATGGCCTGAGCCTGTATTTCTGTTAAGGGGAAATCCCTCATTAAGCCGGTTCTTGCCTCTTCAGGCGTCTTCGAACTCCTAATGAGGGCTATTATTGCATCGAGATGATCAAGCGCGATCTTCAGTCCTTCAAGAATATGCGCCCGCTCTTCTGCTTTTCTCAGTTCAAAACGGGTTCTTCTGAGAACGACATCCCGCCTGTGCTGCAGGAAGTGACTGAGCAGTCTCCTTAACGAAAGTATTCTTGGCTGACCATTGACGAGAGCAAGCATGATAATCCCAAACGTTGTCTCCATCTGTGTATGTTTATAAAGATTATTCAAGATAACCTGCGCCATCTCACCTCTTTTCAGCTCAAGCACAACCCTTATCCCATCCCTGTCAGACTCATCTCTGAGTTCGGATATCCCTTCAATGGTTTTTTCCCGAACCAACTCTGCCATCTTTTCAATCAGGCGCGCCTTATTCACCTGATACGGGAGCTCCGTTATAATGATGTTTTCGCCTCCCCTGTGTTCGCGCTCAATCCTTGCCTTTGCCCTGACTTTAATAAGTCCTTTCCCTTCATTGTATGCCTGTATAATTCCATCAACTCCGTGAATGATTCCCCCGGTCGGGAAATCTGGTCCTTTTATATGCGACATTAAGTCTTTTAAGGTTGCGTCGGGATTGTCGATAAGCCGCACAAGTCCATCAATAATCTCGCCCAGATTATGAGGTGGTACGTTTGTAGCCATACCAACAGCTATGCCGGATGAGCCATTGACGATTAAATTCGGAACCCTTGAGGGAAGAACGATTGGTTCCTCGGTTGTTTCGTCAAAATTCGGAATAAAATCAACGGTATTCTTATCTATATCAGCAAGCAGTTCCTCTGCAATTGCTGCAAGCCGTGCTTCTGTATACCGGTAGGCAGCAGCCGGGTCTCCGTCAACAGATCCAAAGTTGCCCTGACCGTCGACGAGCGGATACCGCATGTTGAAGTCCTGCGCAAGTCTGACAAGCGCATCATAAACTGCTGTGTCGCCGTGCGGATGGTATTTCTTTAAGACCTCGCCGACAACACCGGCTGATTTGGAATATTTCCTGCTCGGCAGGAGGCCTTCCCTGAACATTGCATACAGAATCCGCCTCTGGACAGGTTTCAAGCCATCTCTGACTTCCGGAAGTGCCCTTCCGATGATGACGCTCATCGCGTAATCAAGGTAAGAACCTTTCATTTCTTCTTCTATGCTTATAGGTACCTTGGCCATTGAATCTCCTTTACGAAATAAAGACAAACATTATTTTACCATATTGCTTTTTGTACCAGTTTAAAAATATAATTTAAGCATATGCTATCTAAGATTCTGAGTGCAAGTATCATAGGGATTGATGCCCATTTAGTAGAGGTTGAAGTGGACATAACATCGAGGGGACTCCCGCATTTTTCGATGGTAGGGCTGCCTGATACGGCAGTAAAGGAATCAAAGGACCGGGTAAGGGCTGCCCTTAAAAATATCGGCTTCCATTTTCCGCTCAAACAGATCACGGTCAATCTTGCTCCTGCTGATCTAAAGAAGGAGGGGTCATCGTTTGATCTTCCCATCGCGATCGGGATTATCATGGCGGAAGGCGTGCTTGAATTGTCTGTCGTTGAAGGATATCTCTTTACCGGTGAGCTCTCCCTGAATGGCTCAATAAAACCTGTGAGGGGTTCCCTTTCCATGGCAATCAAGGCGCGTGAACTCGGCCTCAAGGGTATCATCCTTCCTGAAGAAAATGCACCTGAGGCAGCGGTAGTAAAGGAAGTATCTATTTTTGGAATCAAGAGTCTGCCGGATGTTCTCACTTTTTTACAAGATAGCAAAGCACAGAGGCCTTTTGAGGTTGACGTTCATTCTGCAATGAGAGAGAGTTCGGTCTACGAAGACAATTTTATCGATGTCAAAGGGCAGGAACATGCAAAAAGGTCTTTTGAAGTTGCCGCTGCCGGAGGCCACAACATCCTGATGATCGGCCCCCCTGGTTCTGGCAAAACCATGCTCGCGAAAAGACTTCCGACGATCCTGCCGGGGATGACATTCGATGAGGCCCTTGAGACTACAAGGATACACAGTGTTGCCGGATTGCTCAGAAATGGGGAATCATTGCTTGCCATAAGGCCATTCCGTTGTCCGCACCATACGATATCGGATGTTGCTTTAATAGGCGGCGGCCAAATTCCTAAACCGGGAGAAGTAAGCCTTGCCCATAACGGCGTTCTGTTCCTGGATGAACTGCCGGAATTCAAACGGAATGTGCTCGAGGTTTTACGACAGCCGCTCGAAAACGGAGATGTAACCGTATCAAGGGCAGTAGCATCAATAACGTATCCCTCGTCTTTCATGCTTGTGAGCGCCATGAATCCCTGCCCGTGCGGATATTTTGGAGACAACCGTCATCAGTGTACCTGCACACCCGGACAGGTACACCGTTACCGGTATAAGGTCTCTGGTCCACTGCTGGACAGGATTGACATCCATATAGAAGTCCCTGCGGTACCGTATAAGGAGTTATCGAATCAGTATTCGGGAGAGCAGTCAGAAGATATAAGGAAAAGGGTAGTTGCTGCGCGTGATATGCAGCTTGAGCGGTTTAAGAATGATAAAAAGATATATGCGAACGGGCAGATGAAGACAAGGCATATCAAGAAATACTGCACCCTCAGGCCTGATGCACAGACTCTTCTTGACACAGCCATGCAGAAGCTCGGACTTTCTGCAAGGGCTTACACAAGGATATTGAAAGTATCCCGCACCATTGCCGATCTTGAGGCTTCAGAAGATATCGCGTCCCATCACATTGCAGAGGCAATTCAGTACCGGACATTAGACAGAGGGGTATATTAAGTTTTCTTTAAAAAGAAATAAGTTATGATATACTTTGTGTAAAAAGATGCTTAGAGAGGTCTACTATGATGCATCCGCTTCTTAATCGTATATCTGTTGATCCAAATGTTTGCTTTGGTAAACCCTGTATTCGGGGCACGAGAATCTGGGTATCCCTTATTCTCGATTTCCTTGCCAGCGGGATGACGATTAAGGAGGTAATTGGAGAATATCCTCAACTGACAAAAGATGATGTTCGAGCAGCCATAGCTTATGGTGCAGAAATGTCACGTGAACGGTATGTGGAAGTTCCAGCTGAAACGACTTGATGATTAATGAAATTCAAACTTGACGAGAATTTTGGCACTCGAACCCAACAATGCTTTCATACTGCCGGGCACGATGTTGAAACTGTTAGAAGACAAAAATTACAGGGATGTTCAGACTACCATCTTTTTGAAGTATGTTGTACTGAACAGCGTTGTCTTGTTACATTGGATCTGGATTTTTCAGATGTCACACGATTCCCGCCGGCGAAAACTGCTGGTATAGTTGTTATTAGAATCCCGAAGAATCCCAGCATGACATTGTTAGAACAGCTAATTCATCAGTTTTTGAAATCTCTCACCAAGATGTCATTAGAAAAAAACCTTTGGATTGTCGAAATTGGACGAATTCGGGTTCATCAGTCAGAACAAGAGGAACAGGTTTGATTTTGTTTGCTATTCGTAATACATTATTATTTTGCAAACATGCTACTGCATAGTAAGTGGCGTTCCAAGTATTAGGCGCTCTTTTTATAATAGGAAGTGTACCAGTCGATAACTTGTCTTATCATTTTTTGATATGATGTACGATGTTTTTTTGCCTCTCCCTTGAAAAATTCAACACTAGATTTTTTCAGGGAAATTGTAACCTTCACATTTTCTTCTTTCAGCACCAACTTGTCCGGTGGTGGCAGATAATTTTTCACGACTCTCAGTTTGCCCATCGGTTCATCAGTATATTTTATTCTGCTCTTCATAAATTCTCCCCCCTCATATTAATAAAGGCATATTCAACTGCTTTGACCGTTATGCCCGAAGCTCTTAATCGGGCATCCAGTGTCTTTCCGGATTCCCCAGTCTCCAAACCGGAGAATGAGAAAGTATAAGAATTTTGTGGTTATGTTTTATAAAGGTACTCGTCCCCCTTTCCTTTTATGCAAACAAAATAGACCTGACCCTATGACCATACCCATAAGAGCTCCAATAATTATGAGAAGCGCAGCCTTGTCTTTCTCAAGCCCTGCCTTTACATATATCCCATCTGCCCACTGATAGACTACTTCGAGTTTCGACATATCCAGTTGTTTCCATTCCGCATACTCCCGCTGCCATTTCGCCTTCAGCCGATCTATCGATGAGGCTGACAACGGCGCCCCCTCGCCCAATAATCCCCGGAGCGCCAATTCAAAATCTCCCTTTGCCAGCCCGTGCAGGTAGAGCTCCGGTAGCAGGTGTCCTACTTCTTTTGACCGACGTTTGAAAAAAGGGATTATTTTACTTTCAAATCGCTCCTCCGTCTCCCTTACACGAGGGCGACGGACGGTGATCGTTCCATTCATTACGGAGAACTTCTTCGGTTTCCCGTGGCCGTTCCAATATCCAGGTGTTCCATCGACTATCGTGAGTCTCTCAGATTTCTTCCTTCCCAGAAATGACTCGACTTCTTCCTCCAATATGTCCTGGATGTATTCTTGAACCTTTACTCGAACCATCTCCTCCAATACCTCATACGTTGCTCTTGACGGTTTCACCGTCTCAGTGCTACCCTTTCCCATGGTGGTGTCTCCTTTCTTTTGTTGATTTCGAGTTCAACTTAAAAGGATACACCGCCTTT
>JALHSV010000439.1 GCA_022865525.1 Thermodesulfovibrionales bacterium | reverse complement strand
GGCATCTTTATCCTGAATCGTTTTGAGCAGTGAAACCTCAACATTATCTTTATTTTCGCCATAGGTCAAAATACCTTTTTTCAGCACCTTAGGATCAATGTTTGCATGTTTACTGAACTCCTCAAGATCTGCCAATAGTGTTCCCCAGCTTTGGCCCGCTGCGATTGCCCTCTTGGTTGCCTCAAGATATTCCAGTCCATATTTCTGATCGGGCTCAAGATAGGTTCCCTCTGCCCATTCATTCCAGGCGTTAATGAAAACCAGCTGTTCTTCATCGGGGTATTTCTGAATTGTCCTCTTGATAACCTTTGCAAGCCATCGCTCGTAATAGTCAACAGAAAAATTATGAAAAATATTCGCACTTAATCCCCGCCTTGCGGTATTGTCCCACGCCAACATCACCGTTTTAAACAATGTATGTTCGGGCCATTTGCGGTTCATCATCGCTGCGGCAGTATCAAAATAATCGAATACATACCCCGTAAATGAAGGCTGCACAGAAGTAACCATGTCCTGATATGAATAACTGTAAGCAATTTCCAAACAGTGCGGCGGAAACTCTACCACGGCGTCAAAGCCGGTTTTGCCCGGATTCTCAAAATCACCAAACGTCTGGCATTTACAGAGATAGAGGTCTTCAAACCCAGCTTTTCTTGCTTCTTCTCTCCAGACATTCGTCGTCTGCAAAGGATCTGGGAAAAGGCTTGACCTGTATACCAGTAATAATGGTTTTTTGTGGACCTGTATATATCGTTTGTCCTGAAAAACAGGGATGAGATCCCTGATAAAATGCCTGTCGTTCTCGACGCTGTGTTCCTGTTTTATCAGGATCTCGTTTTCCTGACCATCCCAGCGCCTGGTCCAGTTTTCATTCGCATAGCAGATGCAGAAAGGGAAATCCGGCTCTTTGCTTTCAAGGAGCATTGTTAAGGGGAGATCAAGTAATTTTTTCCCATTGAACCAGTAATAGTGATAACAGAACCCATGCAATCCGTTCTCTTTCGCTAAGTTCGCCTGTTCCCTGCGAACGTCTGCCAGACGGAGATCATAATAACCGAGATCGGCAGGAAGGCGGGGCTGAAAATGTCCATTGAAAAGAGGGTTTGCCCTGGTTACGTTCGTCCAGTCGGTAAAACCTTTGCCCCACCACTTGTCGTTTTCGGGAATAGGATGAAATTGGGGAAGATAAAATGCAATCGTTTTCATAACATTTCTTTAAATAATAAATTTTTCTTAAAAATGTTCATAGGGCATTATAAGTACATCTAACGATATCTCGTCTGTCAAACCCTACAATCAGAATCTTCCTTTTAAGGCATATAGTAAATTGTCACAAAAATTTCGCTTACGCAATCTCAAGGATTCATTTCTTAACAAGATAAAAGACGGCAAAGAAAAAGGTTCAACCTGGAAAGCTTCAACGCAGAATTTTACCTTTCAACTTATAATAAATACTTAAAACCTTCCAGCCTCTAGACTGATATATCTTTTCTAAAATAGCCTCTTTCTCAGATAACAAGGAAGCAAGATCATTGATGCGCATATTGAGATCATTGATGTGGACATCATTATCTTTTAAACCTGACTCAAGATTTGCCACTTGGAGACCAAGTTGTCCTAATTGAATATCCTTGTCACTAATTATAGTCTTAAAGTTTTCTATTGAGATATATTTATTTGAGCGATACTTAT